>NZ_CDRNDK010000023.1:3141-33165 GCF_977012225.1 Planomonospora algeriensis
GAAGGACGGCTGGCTGATCCGCTGGCGGGCTCGGGGTGTGACCACCGACGGGGTGGCGGGGCCGTGGTCGACCTGGCAGTCAGCGAAAATCGATACCAGTAAGCCCGCGGTGGCGGAGTTGGGTGTCGATGTGGGCACCCAGGGGACGGGGCTGTGGACCCTGTCGTCGACGACGCCGATGTTTTCGGCGGTGGTGTCCGATCCTGAGGCGCGTCCTTCATTCGTGGGCGTCGAGGTCGAGCATGACCCGTCGGCGGCGGGTCAGGGCTCGGGGCTGATCTGGTCGGGCCTGCACACCCAAACCGTTTGGGCGGAGTCGTCGGGAGTACGGGCTTTCAGCCCGCGGGTGACAGCGGGCAAGCTGAAGGACGGCTGGCTGATCCGCTGGCGGGCTCGGGGTGTGACCACCGACGGGGTGACGGGGCCGTGGTCGACCTGGCAGTCAGCGAAAATCGACGTCAACAAGCCTGCCGGTACCGGGATCGGTGTCCTGCCGGGCACTCAAGGGGCGGGTCAGTGGACGATTGCGTCGCTGACGCCGTGGTTCTACACCAAGGTGACCAGCGCCAACGGCGCCGCCTCCTACCTGGCGGCCGAGGTCGAGTACGACCCGGCCGCGGGCCAGAGCTCGGGGCTGATCTGGTCGGGTAAGGGCACGACGTCGTACGCCTCAGGGTCGAACGCGTGGGTGCAGGTGCCGGCGGCCAAGCTGACCGACGGCATGGCGATCCGCTGGCGGGTGCAGGGCGTGACCACCTCCGGCGTCAAGGGGGCGTGGACCGACTGGCAGAGCGCGAAGGTTGACGTGAAGAAGCCGTCGGCCGCCGCGCTCGGGATGACGCCCAGCACGAGCGGTGACGGGGCATGGACGGTCTCGTCGGTGACGCCGTGGCTGTATGCGAAGGTCACCGATGCCGACGGGCGGGAATCGAAGCTGAGCGTCGAGGTCGAGCACGACCCGGCCGCGGGCCAGAGCTCGGGGCCGATCTGGTCGGGCACCGGAGCCAAGGCCGCGGCGTCGGGGACGAACGCGTGGGTGCAGGTGCCGGCAGCCAAACTGACCGACGGCATGGCGATCCGCTGGCGCGCCCAAGGCGTCACCACCTCCGGCGTCAAGGGAGCGTGGACCGACTGGCAGACCGCTATCGTCGACCTGAAGAAGCCGTCCGTTGAAGGCCTAGGCATGAACCCCGGCATCCGCGGGTCGGCGTCCTGGACGGCCGGATCGCTGACCCCGTCGCTGTATGCGAAGATCACCGACCCCGAGAACCGGGCCTCCTTCCTCGGCGTCGAGGTCGAGCACGACCCGGCCGCCCCCGCCGAGCAGGGCACCGGGCCGATCCACGCGGCCACCGCGACCACCTCCTACGCCTCCGGGGCCAACGCCTGGGCGCAGATCCCGGCCGGCAAGCTCAAGGACGGCTGGCTGATCCGCTGGCGCGTGCAGGGCGTGACCACCACCGGCGTCAAGGGCCCGTGGAGCGAGTGGCAGTCGGCCACGGTCAGCGCGCTGCCGTTCCTGACGTTCTCCCCGGAGAACAACACCCAGGTCGGCACGTTGACGCCGGTGCTGTCGGCGCACGCCCAGCCGGTCAACGAGGCACCGGTCGTGTACTGGTTCCAGGTGTGTTCCGGTACCCCGGACAAGTGGACGTGGTGTGAGGACTCACCCGAGTGGGACAAGTCCGGCAGCTGGCAGGTCCCTAAGGACAAGCTGAAGTGGGGCCAGACGTACTGGTGGTTCGCCAAGGCCTCCACCGGCAGCGCCACCACGGTCACCTCCTCCTGGCGGACCTTCACCCCCACCCCCGAGCAGGGCACGATCAACGCGCTGCTGACCGCCGGCACTGAGGGACGCGAGTTCAGCCACACGGCCGGCAACTACACCCACACCGAAAGCGACCTGACGGTGCCCACGGCGGGGCCGCCGCTGACGGTGACCCGCACCTACAACAGCCTGGACCCGCGCACCGACGGCGCGTTCGGCGCGGGCTGGACCAGCCGCTGGGACATGCGCATCGAGGACGAACCGCAGACCGCGACGCTGCTGGTGACCTACCCCGACGGCCAGCAGATGCGGTTCGCCGCCAAGGGCGACGGCACCTACTCCGCCCCGGCCGGCACCTACGCCACCCTGGCGGCCGTGACCGGGGGCGGCTGGCGGCTGATGGACAAGGCCTCCACCTCCTACTGGTTCGACGCCTCGGGCCGGCTGACCAAGCTCACCGACCGGCGCGGCCGCGGCAACGAGCTGGCCTACGGCACCGACGGCAAGCTGGCCAAGGTGGTCGCGACCGGCGGCCGGTCGCTGACGTTCACCTGGACCGGCGCTCACGTGACGGCCGTGTCCACCGACCCGGTCGACGGCACGCCGATCACCTGGACCTACGGCTACGACGGCGACAAACTCACCAAGGTCTGCCCGCCCGCGACCGATGGCGCGTGCGTGACCTACACCTACAGCGACGCCTCCCGGTACCGCAGCCTGGTGCTGGACGCGGGTCCGGAGGGCTACTGGCGGCTGAACGAGAAGGCCACCGCCACCGGCACGAAGATCGGCAACGTGGTGGGCTGGCGCCCCGGCGCCGAGGAGGCCACGCTCGCCGGCGCCGCGGACGCCACCGCCGCCGTGCCCGGCGCGCTCGGCGGCGCCCCGGACACGGCCATGCGCTTCCGCGGGACGGCGAACTCGGCGTATGTGGCGCTGCCGGAGGCGACGATCAGCGGCCAGGGCGGCACCCTGGCGGTGGAGGCCTGGTTCAAGACCACCGCCTCCGGCACGGTGATCGGCCACCAGAACGCGGCGTCCAACACCCCGTCGGCCTTCACCCCGGTCGTCTACGTCGGGACCGATGGCAAGCTGCGCGGCCAGTTCTACACCGGCGCATCCACGCCCATCACCTCGACGGCGAAGGTCAACGACGGCGCCTGGCACCACGTGGTGCTGTCCGGCGCCGAAAACACCCAGACGCTGTTCCTGGACGGCCAAGCCGTCGGCACGCTGGCGGGCACCATCACGCACGCCGACCAGTGGGAGACCCGCATCGGCTACGGCACCGGCTCGCCCGCCTGGCCGGCGACCACCAGCTCGCGGGCGGCGTTCGCGTTCAACGGTGACATCGACGAGGTCGCCGTGTACGGCAAGCCGCTCGGGCTCGGCCTGGTGCGCGCCCACTACGCCGCCCGTACGCCGCAGCCGCAGCTGGCCACGGTCACCCAGGCCTCGGGCCGGATCTGGGCGACCAACGCCTATGCCGCCGACGGCGGCCGCCTGACCAGCCACACCGACCGGCACGGCGGCACCTGGAAGCTGTCGGCGCCGGCGTATGCCACCGCCTCCAGCACCCAGACGCTGGCGACCGTCACGGTGACCGACCCCCGCGGTGGGACGCTGTCCTACGTCAGCGATGCCCTGCGCGGCAACCGCCCGGTCAGCAGCACCGACCAGCTCGGCCAGACCGCCCGCTACAGCTACGACACCGGCGGGTTCCCCGCCAAGGTCGTCGACCGCAACGGCAACGGCGCCGAGCTGTCGTTCAACGCGCGCGGCAACGTGCTCACCAAGAAGACCTGCCGGACCGCGCAGGCCTGCTCCACCGAGTACTTCGATTACTACCTGAAGGTCGACGACCCGTTCGACCCGCGCAACGACCAGATGACCGTCTCCCGGGACGGCCGCTCGTCCTCGGCCACCGACGACACCTACGCCACCCGCAAGGAGTACACCTCCCACGGGGAACCGGCGAAGACGATCTTCCCGGCGACCGGTGACTTCCCCGACGGCCGTTCAACGCTCACCACCTACACCGATGGCACCGAGCCGGCCGTCGGCGGCGGCAGCACCCCGGCGGGACTGATCGCCTCCCAAAAGGACGCCAAGGGCAACGAGGTCACCTACGCCTACACCGCGTCCGGAGACGTGGCCGAGGTGAAGAGCCCGCTGGGGACGATCACCAAGCACACCCATGACGCCGTCGGCCGCGTGGTCGCCACGACCCAAATCTCCCAGGCCCACCCCGACGGGGTCACCACGCGTTTCGCCTACGACGCCCGAGGGCGGCTGCTGCACAGCACCGGCCCGGGAGTGAAGAACGAGATCACCGATGTGACGCACACCGCCCGGACGGCTCACACCTACGACGCCGACGGCAACTGGCTCACCGAGACCTTCACCGACCTGACCGGCGGCGACCCCGAACGGACGATCACCTACACCTATGACGGGTTCGGTCACCTCGCCTCGACCACGGACCCGGAAAACGGAGTGACCCGCTCCACCTGGGACAGCACCGGAGCACAGGCCAGCATCACCGACGCGGTCGGCGCGGTCACCGTCTTCACCTACACCAAGCGCGGTGAGCTGGCCGAGCGCACGCTGAAGAACTGGACCGGCAGCCCGGTCGCGCCGGAGCCCGCCCGGGACGTCGTGATGGACTCCTTCGCCTACGACCCCGGAGGCCGCCTGGCCACCCAGGTCAACGCGATGGGCCGCAAAACCTCCTACACCTACTTCGGTGACGACCGGCTCTGGCAGGTCATCGCCGACGACGTCCGCCTCAACGGCTCGGCCACGGCGGCCGATGTGGTGCTGGAGGACAACACCTACGACGCGTCCGGCCGCCTGATCAAGCAGGTCACCGGGGGCGGTAAGACCACCACGGAGGCCGTCTACGACGCGGCCGGCCGCTTGACGTCGGCCACCCTTGACCCCACCGGGCTCAAGCGCACCGTCACCTTCGGCTACGACAAGGGCAACAACCTCACCCAGCAGACCGCCACCGGCGCCGCCGGCGGCCGCAGCCAGGTCACCTACGCCTACAACGCCGCAGGTCAGGTGACCCGCCAAACCGTGAACAACGGGGACGACGACCTGGTCACCACCTGGGAGTACGACGATCGGGGACTGCTGGTCAAGCAGACCGACCCGCGGGGCAACGCCTCCGGCGCCACCGCCGCGGACTTCACCACCACCATGCGTTATGACCTGCTGGGGCGCCGGGTGGAAACGACGGCACCCCAGGTGACCATCGAAAAGAACGGCACGGCCACCCAGGGACGGCCGAGCGTCAGGTACGGCTACGCCAGCACCAGCAAGCCGACGCACACCGTCGACGCCGAGGGCCGCACCACGGTCTCGGCCTTCGACAAGGCCGGCCGGCTGACCTCCACCACACTGCCCGCCTACACCCCGCCCGGCGGCGCCCCCCTCACCCCCAAGGTCAGCTACGCCTACGATGCGGCGGGCCGACCCGTGAAGGTCACCGATCCCCGCGGGTACGTCTCCTCCGTCGAATACGACGCTTTGGGCAACATGGTGCGCGTCACCGACCCCGGCCCGGACGGGCCGGGCGGTACCACCGTGGTGGAATACGACCTGCTCGGCGAGACCCTGGCATCGGTCGACCCGACCGGGGCGCGCACCGAGGCCACCTACGACGATCTGGGCCGGACGATCACCCAGACGCAGATCGAGCGCACCCCCACCGCCGCGGCGTTCACCACGACCTACACCTACGACACCGCCGGCAACCTGATCAGAGCGGTCGAACCCGGCGACAAGACCACCGGCTACACCGTCAACGCCGCCGGGCAGATCACCGCCACCACCGATCCCAACGGCAACACCTCCACCGCCGTCTACGACGGCCTGGGCCGCACGATCAAGGCCGCCGACGCCCTCGGCAACGCCGTCGAAGCCGAATACGACCGGCCGGGCGGCAGATCGCCGCAAAGGACCTCGACGCCTCCGGCGCGGTCCTGCGCACGATCGGCTTCGGCTACGACGCCGTCGGCCAGCCGGTCCGCACCACCTCCGCCGAAGGGCACGTGACCCGGCGGGAGTTCGACGCGCTCGGCCGCCTGACCGCGCTGATCGAGCCGACCTCGGCCGAGGAGTCGATCACCACCACGTTCGGTTACGACGCCACCGGCGCCCAGACCCGGCTGACCGACGGCCGCGGCAACGCCACCTGGACCACCTACAACAGCCTCGGCCTGATCGAATCCGTCATCGAACCGGCCACCACCGCCCACCCGAACGCCGCCGACCGCACCTGGACCCAGATCTACGACGCGGCCGGCAACAACACCACGACGCTGCAACCGGGCGGAGTGCGGATCGATCACGCCTTCGACCCTCTCGGTCGGATGATCAAGCAGACCGGTACCGGCGCGTCGGTCGCCACACCGGAACGCACCATCACCTACGACGCGTCCGGCCAGCCCCTCACGATCGGCGACTACGGCCTGACCTACAACGACCGGGGACTGCTCACCAAGCTGACCAAGGCCGGCAACCAGGTCGCCGCCTACGCCTACGACGCCCGGGGCAACCTCACCCAGCGCGTCGACCCCACCGGCACGGCGACCTACACCTGGGACGACGGCAACCGCCTGAAGACCGCTACCGACCCGGTCACCGGCCGCACCCTGACCTACGACTACGACAAGGCCGACCGGCTCACCAGCCAGAGCGCCGCCAACCCGGCCACCAGCCAGAGCTACGCCTACGACGCCCTGGACCGCCCCACCTCCCAGACGGTGACGGGCAGCACCGGCAGCGAACTCGCGAAGATCGTCTACGGGTGGGACAAGGACGACAACCTCACCACCAAGACCACCTCCGGCACCGCCGGAGCCGGCACCAACACCTACGGCTACGACCACGCCGGACGCCTGACCTCCTGGACCGGCCCCGGCGGCAAGACCGTCGACTACGCCTGGGACAAGGCCGGCAACCGCACCAAGTCCGACGGCAAGACCTTCGTCTACGACGAACGCAACCGCCTGCTGTCCGGAGGCAGCAGCGACTACACCTACACCCCCCGCGGAACCCTCGCCACCGAGACCACCGGCGGGCAGACCAAGAACCTCGTCTTCGACGCCTTCGACCGGCTCATCACCGACGGCGAGACCACCTACGGCTACGACGCCCTGGGCCGGATCGCCTCCCGCACCAAGGGAGGTGACCAGCAGCGGTTCGTCTACTCCGGGATGACCAACGACATCGCCGCCATCACCGACGGCACCGGCGGCGTCCAGGCCAAATACGGCCGCGATCCCTTC
The DNA here is from genome assembly GCF_977012225.1 of Planomonospora algeriensis. Taxonomy (NCBI): domain Bacteria; kingdom Bacillati; phylum Actinomycetota; class Actinomycetes; order Streptosporangiales; family Streptosporangiaceae; genus Planomonospora; species Planomonospora algeriensis. Next base: position 10,207 of record NZ_CDRNDK010000023.1, read on the forward strand.
GGCGAGCTCCTCAGCCTCGCCGAAGGCGGTGACCCCGCGCTCGCGATCATGAGCGACCTGCACGGCGATGTCGTGGCCACCTTCTCCGGCACCGCACTGGTCGATTCGACCGCCTACGACCCCTTCGGCGAGGTCATCCAGCAGTCCGGCACCAAACGGGCCGTGGGATACCAGGGCGAGTACACCGACCCGGACACAGGCAAGGTCAATATGGACGCCCGCTGGTACCAGCCCGGCACCGGCACCTTCGCCTCCCGCGACACCGCCACCCTGTCCCCGGACCCGTCCGTGCAGGCCAACCGCTACACCTACGGCAACGCCAGCCCTCTGGCCAACGCCGACCCCAGCGGCCACGAGGCGATCCAGACCTGGGGCGGGGCATCCAGCGGAGGCTCGGGAGGAAGCGGCTGGGAAGCCTACGACACCGATTACCTCGACCTCAGCGGTTACATGGACGCCCGCCGTATGGGCTGGGACACCCCCATCTATGAGTGCAGCGGCCTGGAATGCCTCTACACCTGGGAACAGCCTCCCGGCGATCTCGTGTACAACCCGCACGGCTCGGAAAAGCAGGTGCTCGCACAACTCGCGTGGTGGGAGGAACGCTTCGGCGACTATGCGAACCTGCCGCAGTTCAACGACGAGGAAGCGAAAAAGTGGGGGCTGCTGCCCAACGGTAGGCCGATGCCGAAACTCATGAAGTATGAGTTTTGGGATGCACCCGAAGAAGTGCAGCAGAAGTTCCTCGTGATGTATAACGTCAAGCAGTTCTATAGCACCTCCAAAGGTGATGCAGCGATATCGGTTTACTGGCGGTCGATCTACACGCCTCCTCCGCCGTTGGCGTTTCGCAGCGCAGCTCACCCCCCTCCGGGTGGCGGCTGGCCGAATCGCGAGGCACAGCTTCGAGCCGAATGCGAGAACAAGGGGTATTCGAAGAAGCAGTGTGGCGCATGGATTAAAGCTGCAGCCTTTGCCGAGCAAGCAAATTTCTTTAAAAACAACTGCCTGACAGAGGCGGGTGTCAGAGAAAAATGGGGCAGGTGCCTCTCCGCGCAAACGCTGCTTGGAATCTCCAAGGAATACTGGTCTAACCAGATCGTAGAAAACTTCAAGCAGACCAATCTATATCAGGTTCTCGACTTCTTTGTGGGCGACGCCGTCGCATGCTTGGATGGGAGTGTCGGCTCCTGTGCGCTCATGGCACTTGACGCCGGAGGAAAGGGTATATCCAAGGCGGTCAAGGCGCTAGGAAAATGGGCTCCCGGAGCCGCTAAAGCATTCCAAAAAGCAATTGATGCTTGCAAAAACAGCTTCATTCCGGGAACCGAAGTCCTCATGGCCGACGGCTCCCGCAAACCCATCGAGAATGTGAAGGTCGGCGATCGAGTGATCGCCACCGATCCTGAGACCGGCGTTACTGGCCCCAGAACCGTCACCGCGCTGATCGAGGGCGAGGGCACCAAGAACCTCGTCCAGATCACTATGGGTGCTCAGCATGTCGGTAACGACATCATCGCTACCGACAACCACCCCTTCTGGGTCCCTGCGCTGGGCGAATGGGTGACCGCAGGACGACTGCAGCCCGGCATGTGGCTGCTCACCTCGGCCGGCACCCATGTACAGATCACTGCGATTAAGACGTGGGCGATCCACCAGCGCGTCCACAACCTGACAGTGGATGACCTTCACACCTATCATGTGTTGGCGGGTGCAACGCCGGTCCTGGTTCATAATTCCAGTGGCTGCCGCCTCACGATGTCTTCCGCAATTAGCAAGGATCCGACCCTGGTGAAGGCTGCACAGCAGGCGGGGAAGAACCAGAAGGTTCAGGCCGACCTGGATAGCCTGTACCAGCAACTGTCGCGCGGAAATATGAATCCGGGACTCGGAAGTAAGGCATTGTCCGGAACAGATGTCACCTACGCGCGTGGACGCAATGGCGGTCGTCTATTCTTCCGAAACGTTGACGGAGGGATCCAGATCGTTGGTAAATCCGATAAGGCAAACGAGTCCAAGGTGATTGCGAGGCTGAAGCAGCTCTATGGCCAGTGACTCTCTCTACCGCGTGGAGAACCAGCTGTTCAGTGCCCTCTTCATGTTGGGTGCGGAGGACGACAAAGAAACCGTTGAGAACGTTGACGCAGAACTCATCCTCCCGGATGGAACGCGATGGAGTGCCACATTCATGACGCTACGTGCGATCGAAAAAGTGATGAATCGATGGCAGGAGACTGGAGAATGCTCCAGTGGGGCATATTTCCAATGTCCCGATCTTGTGATCATTCCGGTAGGCGGCTTGGCGGCGATGCTGAATTCCTTCAAGGGAATTATCGATTCGGGCGGGCCTGAAGGAGTTTTACAGTTCCTGGGTAACGAATGAATCGCCCCTCGGTGCTTTCGTGCACTGAAGTACGATTCTCCTTTCCTTGTAGGGCCAGTACTCCCGAAGACATCCCACAGTGCTAATACTCCAGCCGCACTTAGTGATCTCTGATGCGTTGCCGCTGGTAATGGACTCGTCGAGCCCGTGCCTGGTGACGTAACCGCCATGCTGACCAGTGCCGGATGCGCTGCTCGTCGAAGGCCGGTCGGATCAGCAACGTGAACAGGCGGCGGATCTCGTTGGCGGAGACCGCGACTGGCGGCCCGACCGGTCGCGTGCCACCCGCCCAGACTGCTGACGTGTCCATGGCCGAGTCGCACACTTCGTCGGCCAGGTCGGCGCGGGTGACGGCCAGGAAGGCCAGCGCGAGCATGGCCAGCGTGATGTACCGGTACCAGGCCGGATAGAGCCGGACCTGGTAGTGATCGAGAGCGGCCTCGTTCTTGCCGGCCTGGAAGCACTCCTCCATGCTCCAGCGGGCTCCGGCCACCGCTGCCAGCCGGGCAAGCGGTACCGGCGCCGGCGTGTGGCACCGGTAGAAGGCCAGCTCGGTCGGCCTGCTGACCGAGCGGCGGATCAGCAGCCGGTGGGCCGGGCCGGTGGTCGACACCAGCGCCCAGTCATAGCGCCGCTGTCCCTTGGCGCCCGGGCCGCACGACAGCCGCTGCCAACCGGTCTTGGGAATCTTCGCCGCGATGGCATCGGCACGGATCCTGCCCGCGCCGGTGGTGATCTGGTGGTGGCAGGCCACGGCCAGCACGTAGCCGAGCCGCGGCCGGGATGGTCTCGCCGCACTTGCGGCGGGCGCGGGCGGCGGCGAGCTTGTCGGCGTCGATCGCCGGAGGCCGGCCACCCCGGCGGCCCTGGGCGGCGGCGGCCGCCAGGCCGTCCATGGTGCGCTCACGGATCAGGTCGCGCTCCATCTCCGCGGCCATCGCCGCGACCAGGAACAGCATCTTGTCCGCGATCGACTGCCCGCCGGGCCGGTGCAGCCCGGTGCAGACGCCGGACAGGATGTACAGGTTGATGCCGCGCGGCGCGAGCTCGTCTTCGAGGAAGACGAGCAGTTCCTTCACGCTGCGGGCGATGCGGTCGGGCTTGTAGATGACCAAGGTGTCACCGGGCTGCATCCGCGCAATGGTGGCGGCCAGCTTCGGGCGCTCGCGGCGGGTGGAGACGGTCTCCCCGACGACCTCGCGGCAGTGCGCCTCTGCGAGGGCGTCCATCTGGAGCTGGTAGTCCTGGGCGCGAGTGGAGACGCGGGCGTAGCCGATGCGAATCACGTTGGCCGGAGCGGATGGAGAGGTGTCAGACGGTGCTGCGGCGGGGTCGGTGGAGGTGCTCGTGCCTCCATCGTCCCGGAAACGATCCCGCAAGGCCATTTCACCAGACGAAGTTTCGGGATGATCCGGCGGGATCGCTCCTGCGGAAATACCACCCTTAAAATGATCTTCGCTGACCGTCCCGGAAACGATTGTTTTCGAGACGGTCGAGAGGGACGTGTTAGGTCGAGATGGGACCCGAGAACGTCAGGTAGGGGCGTTCGCTCTCGAGCTATTCTCGGTCGAGCCGCGAACCTGTGGCCAGCTCGACGGCCGTCAGGAAGCCCGCCTGCCAGTTCCAGCCGTCATCTCCTCCGAGCCACTCCTCATCCACGATGTCGATGAAGAAGTCCTCCAGCGCCGCCAGTTCGGGCCACCGCGTCAGGCCGGGGTGGTCCCCAACGCGTCTCGGGAGCAATCCGCCGATCGCGAGGAGGACCTCGCCGTCGGCAGCGAGAGACAGGAAGTTCACGGAGCTGACGTTCCACGCATGGTCCCCGCTAGGTCAGGTACGGCTTCAGTTCGCGGCGGGCGACGGTCCGCAGGTGGACCTCGTCGGGGCCGTCGAAGATGCGCATCGCCCTGGCCTGGGCGTACATCATCGCCAGCGGGACGTCGTCGCTGACGCCCATGCCGCCGTGGACCTGGATCGCGCGGTCGATGACCTCGCAGGCCATGCGGGGGGCGACCACCTTGATCGCGGAGATCTCGGAGGCGGCGGCCTTCGCGCCCACGGTGTCGATCAGCCAGGCGGCCTTCAGGGTGAGCAGCCGGGCCTGCTCGATCGCCAGCCGGGATTCGGCGATCTGCTGCTGGACGACGCCCTGCTGGGCGAGGGTCCGGCCGAAGGCCACCCGGCTCGCGGCGCGGGCGCACATCAGCTCCAGCGCGCGCTCGGCCATGCCGATGGCGCGCATGCAGTGGTGGATGCGGCCGGGACCGAGGCGGGCCTGGGCGATGCGGAAGCCGTCGCCCTCCTCGCCGATCAGGTTCGCCGCGGGCACCCGGACGCCGGTGAGGACGATCTCGGAGTGGCCGTGCTGCTCCTGGTAGCCGAAGAGCGGCAGGTGCCGGACGATCTCGACCCCGGGGGTGTCCATCGGGACCAGGATCATCGACTGCTGGCGGTAGGCGGGGGCGTCCGGGTCGGTCTTGCCCATCACGATCATGATCTCGCAGCGGGGGTCGGCCGCGCCGGTGATGAACCACTTGCGGCCGTCGACCACGTACTCGGAGCCGTCCCGCGTGATCGAGGTGGCGATGTTGGTCGCGTCGCTGGAGGCCACCGCGGGCTCGGTCATCGCGAACGCCGAGCGGATCTCGCCGTCGAGTAGCGGCCGGAGCCAGCGGGCCCGCTGCTCGGGCGAGCCGAACATGTGCAGGACCTCCATGTTCCCGGTGTCCGGGGCGGCGCAGTTCAGCGCCTCGGGGGCCAGGTCGACGGAGCGCCCGGTGACCTCGGCCAGAGTGGCGTAGTCGAGGACGGACAGGCCGGATTCGGCGGGTAGGAACAGGTTCCACAGGCCGCGTGCGCGGGCCTCGGCCTTGAGCTCCTCCACCACCGGGGGCAGGGTGTGGTCGTCGTGCCCGCGGGCGAGCCGCCACGCGTGGTAGACCGGCTCCGCCGGGTAGATATGAGACGCCATGAAATCGGTCAGATCGGCGAGATACTTCTCCGCCTTCGGGCTGAGCGCGAAGTCCATGACCGCCAGTCTGGCACCCGCCCGGTTCCGCCTCCCCACCGGCTGCACCTAACCTATAACCGGTTTCAGATGAGGAGGCGGGATGTTCAAAGGCGTGCTGATCGACTGGGGCGGCGTCCTCACCACCGGGCTGCGCGAGGCGATCGACGTGTGGATCGCCGCCGAGCGGATCGACCCGGACCGCTACCGCGGCGTGATGCGCGATCTGATCGCACACGCCTATGAGGGCGCTGTGGACGGTGAGAACACGATCCACGCGCTGGAGCGCGGTGAGATCTCCGCTCTGGACTTCGAACGGGACCTGGCGAGGAGGCTGCTCACGCTGGACGGGGTGCCGCCGGTCGCCGAGGGGCTGCTGACCCGGATGTTCGCCGGTTTCCAGCCGGTCGAACCGATGTACGACATGCTGGCCGCCGCCCGCGCCGCCGGCCTGAGGACCTGCCTGCTCTCCAACTCCTGGGCCAACGACTACCCCCGCGACGCGTGGGAGGGCCTCTTCGACCACGTGGTCATCTCCGGCGAGATCGGCATGCGCAAGCCGGAGCCGCGGATCTTCCGGCACGCCCTGGACCTGGTGGGCCTCTCCGGCCCCGAGTGCGTGTTCGTCGACGACATCGAGGCCAACATCGCGGCCGCCCGCGCGCTGGGGATCACCGGAGTGCACCACCGGGACGCGGAGACGACCATCACCGAGCTGGAAGGGCTCCTCGGCGTCGCCCTGCGCTGAGAACGGCGTCGCCCGTGTCCGAGAACGGCGGTGTCCCGTGCCTGAGACGGGCGTCGACCCGTGCCTGGGAACGGCGGCGCCCTGCGCGCGCCCGAGGGGCGCCTGTCCACGGAAGGCCCTGCCCGCGGCATCCGGCCGGAGTCCGGCTCGCCGCCACGGGATCCGGATCTCGCGGCCGGGCCGAGGGGACTGGCAGACTCGGATGTCATCCGGCGCCGGCCCTCGCCGCCGCGCCGCAGCAGAGATCGTATGAGCAGATCGAGGAACGGATGCGCGTCTACCTGCCGGCCACGCTCCCGGCGCTGGCCCGCGTGGCCACCGAGAAGGAGTTCGGCCCGGCCCCGCTGACCGGTTACGCGGTGACCCCCGCGCTGATCGAGTGGTACGCCTCGGGCGACACCGAGGAACTGGAGTACGTCGCCCTGACCGACGCGGCCAGGTCGTCGCTGCGGATGCTGGCCGCCGACCGCGCCGACGGCGTGGAGGTCGCCGCGCGCCGGGTGGTGATCGCCGTCGAGGTGCCGGACGAGGCCGTGTCCGCGGGCGCGGACCTCTCCGAGCGGTCGCGGGTACGGCTCGCGCGGGCGGTCGCGCTGGAGGAGATCGCCGCCGTCCACGTCGACGAGCAGTCGGCCGCCGCCGACGTCGAGGCCGCCGTCGCCGCGCTGCCCGCCGCCGACGCCGGTGACGACGACGCGCGCTTCACCGTGGACGGCGCCGAGGCCCACGAGCTCCTGTGGTACGCCACCCAGGAGATCCCCGACCTGGTCGGCTGAGGTCCCGCCCCGGTTTTATCCCGGTGCGGGGCACACGGGGCGCTGACTAACCTTGGTGGCATATGAGACACATCGTTTGGGACTGGAACGGCACGCTCTTCGACGACATCGAGGCCGTGGTCGGCGCGACCAACGCGGTCTTCGAGCCGTACGGCGTGGGCGCCTACGACGCCGACGGCTTCCGCGCCGTCTACACCCGCCCGATCTGGACGGCCTACGAGCGCATGCTCGGGCGCCCGCTGGCCGACGGCGAGTGGGAGCGGATGGACCAGGGCTTCCACGACCACTACCACCGGCTGATGCTGCAGTGCGGCCTGACGGCCGACGCGCTCTCCACCCTGCGGGAGTGGGAGCAGGCGGGCGGCAGCCAGTCGCTGCTGTCCATGTGGTGGCATGAGCGCCTGGTCGCCAAGGTCGCCGAGTACGGCATCGACCGGCACTTCACCCGGGTCGACGGGCTGCTGCACAGCGTGCCGGGCGGGCACAAGGCCGAGTCCATGGTGGCCCACCTCAAGGCCCTGGGCGTCGACCCGGCCGACGTGCTCGTGATCGGCGACAGCGTGGACGACGCCCATGCCGCGCAGCACGCCGGGGCCCGCGCGGTGCTCTACACCGGCGGCATGACCAGCCGCAGGGACCTGCAGGCGCTGGGCGTTCCGGTGGTGGACACCCTCGCGGACGCCATCGACCACGCCTGACCGGCCTGTTTTCCGGAAGCCGTGCCCCGGGATGGGGGCCCTTCTCCCGGGCCGAGAGGTTCGGCCCGGCTCCTCCTGATTCCTCCCGGCTCGACCGAACGGGATGGTTTCGGCATCGGGGCGGCCGGAGTACGGCGGCGGCCGTACTCTGGCATCCCACCCATTTCCGGAGGCCACGATCAACCGCCTCGTTCTCTGGAACGTCGATCTGACCCTCGTCGACGTGTCCATCGTCACCCGTGACGCGTACGCCGACGCCTTCCGGCAGGTCACCGGGAGGCCGCTGGTGAAGCTGACCCAGCACAACGGCCGCCCGGACTCCGAGATCGTCTTCGAGACCCTGGCCATCAATGGGATCACCGCCTCCGACGAGCACCTGCCGGAGTTCCTGGACGCGCTGGCCGAGGCCTTCGGCGCCCGGCGCAGGCGGCTGGCCAAGGAGGGCAGGGCGATGCCCGGGGCGAAGGACGCCCTGAAGGCGGTGGCCCGGCTCGGCGGCACGGTGCAGTCGGTGCTCACCGGCACGATCAGGAGCAACGCCGTGCACAAGCTCACGGCGTTCGGCCTGGACCGCTACGTCGACTTCGAGGCCGGCGGCTACGGGGAGGAGGTCTACCCCAAGGCCAGCCTGCTCCAGGTGGCGCAGGGCCGCGCGGGACGCAGGCACGGCGCCGTCTTCGACGGGAGCAACACCGTGCTGATCGGTGATTCGGTCCGGGACGTGCAGGCCGCCCGGATCGCCGGGGCCTCGGTGATCGCGGTCGCCACCGGGCGGTCCCTCCCGGCCGAGCTGCACGAGGCGGGCGCGGACGTGGTCCTGCCGGACCTGTCCGACCCGGTCCGGCTCGTCGAGGCGGTGACCCGCCTCACCACCCCCGCCCGGACCGGCTGACGTCACCCGCTCGCCCGCGGCGGCGATGACGCGGTTTCTCGGCTTCATGAGCGTTCCCCCTCGTCCTCATCGGCAGAGGGACCAGGGGAGACGCCTGTGTGTCCAATATCGATATATCTCAGGAATTGATAGCGGAAGAGATATCATCGCTGCCCATGGACCTGGTGAAGCACCTGCGCTACTTCACCGTCGTCGCCGAGGAACTGCACTTCGGCAACGCCGCCGTCCGGCTCGGCATGGCGCAGCCGCCGCTCAGTCAGCGCATCCGCCGGCTGGAGGAGGAACTGGGCGTGCGGCTGTTCGACAGGTCCAACCGGCGGGTGCGGCTGACCGCGGCAGGGCAGGCGCTCCTGCCCGAGGCGCAGGAGATCGTGGACCGGGTCGAGCGGTTGCGCGCCCTCGCCGAGCGGGGGGAGGGCGGCGAGGGCGAGGTCCTGCGGGTCGGCGTCCCCCCGGACCTGGGCTCGGCGGTGATCGCCGCGCTGATCGACGGGTTCCGGGAGGCGGACCGCGGGGTGCGGCTCGCGCCCGCCGAGCTGTGGAGCACCGACCAGGTGGCCGGGCTCGCCGCGGGCACCCTCGACGTGGGCGTGGTCCGGCATCCGGTCGCCGCCGCCGACCTGAGCTTCGGCCCGGTGCTCGTCCAGCGCCCGGGAGTGGTGCTGACCGAGTCGGATCCGCTCGCGGAGCGGCCGTCGGTGCACCTGGCCGACCTGGCCGGCCGCCGGCTCGTCCTGTTCCCCGGGGAACCCGGGCTGCAGGAGGAGACGCTCGCCGAGTGCCGCCGCCACGGGTTCGTCCCGGAGGAGGTGCACGAGGCGCAGACCCTGGGGCTGGTCATCGCCGGGACCGCCATCGCCTTCGGACCCCGCGTGGAGCTGCCCGGCCTGCGCTGGCGGCCGCTGCTGGGCGAACCACTGGCCTGGCGGGTCTCGACCGCCTGGCGGGGGGAGGCGGGACCGGCGGCCGAGGTCTTCGGGGCGGTGGCCGTACGGGTGCTGAAGGAGAATGCCGGGATGACGGACGACGGCGCGGCGCCGGTGCGGCGGGTGCGGACGCGCCCCGCCGCGGGGTTCCTGGCATGACGGGCGTCCGCCCGGCGGGCCGGGCACGGAGGACGCCCGGGATGCCGCGGGTACGGAGGATGTCCGGGGCACCCGGGACGTCGCGGGTACGGAGGATGTCCGGGGCACCCGGGACGTCACGGGCACGGAGGATGCGGGCGTGACGGACTTCGACGGGCTGTTCCGGGCGGCGGGCGTCACCGGGTTCCTGCACGCCGTGGACCTGGACAGCGGGGCCGAGGTCGCCTGCGGGGCGGACCGGCCCGTGGTCACGGCCTCGGTGTTCAAGGTGGCGCTGCTGGTGGAGTTCTTCCGGCAGGCGGACCGGGGGGCGCTGGACCCGGCCGAGCGGGTCAGGATCATGGCGGACGGCCACACCCCCGGGCCCACCGGGGTGTCGGCCATGACCGACGACGTGACGATCTCCCTGCGGGACCTGGCCTACCTGATGATCGCGGTGAGCGACAACACCGCCGCCGACGCCCTGATCGGCCGGGTCGGCCTGGCGGCGGTCAACGCCATGCTCGCCTCTTTCGGCCTGGCCGGCACCTGGCTGGAGCACGACTGCGCGGGGCTGTTCGCGAGCATCGTGGAGGACGCCGGGCAGGAGGAGATGCCGACCGATCCGGCGGTGGTCGCCCGGCTCCGCGTGCTCGACCCGGCCCGCACCAACCGCAGCACGCCGCGCGAGACGACCCGGCTGCTCGGCATGATCTGGCGGGACGAGGCGGCCTCACCGGAGTCCTGCGCGTGGATGCGCCGCCTGCTGGGCCTGCAGGTCTGGCCGCACCGGCTCGCCTCGGGCTTCCCGTACGACGACGTCGCCGTCAGTGGGAAGACCGGCACGCTGCCGACGCTCCGCAACGAGGCCGGAGTGGTGGAGTACCCCGACGGCGGCCGCTACGCCGTCGCGGTTTTCACCCGCTCGTACGGCACCGCGCAGAACCAGCCGCGCGCCGACGCGGTGATCGGCACCGCCGCCCGGATCGCCGTGGAGCGGCTGCGCTCCTGAGGCGCCGCCGGCTCGGGTGCGTCCGGTTCCTGGAACGCTCCCGGCCTCTCGAGCCCCCTCAAGCCCCCTGAGGCCGCGGTCTCCGCGCCGCGGGCACGGTCGTGTGAGCGGTCCACATGCCGTGAGGTGCGGGTGTGTGGGTCCGGGGGATGACATCCGGGCGGGGCGCGGGAAGGATGGGAGCATGGTCAAGGAAGGTGCGCTGCTCTGGGAACCCACCCCGGACATCACGAAGAACGCCAAGGTCACCGCGTACATGGAGTGGCTCGGCCGGCCGGTCGACTACCAGGCGCTCTGGCAGTGGTCGGTGGAGGCTCCGGAGGAGTTCTGGGCGTCGGTCTGGGACTACTTCGGCGTGGTGGGGGAGCGTGGTGACGGGCCCGTCATATCAGGGACGATGCCCGGGGCCGAATGGTTCACAGGATCGGCGCTGAACTACGCGGAGAACGCGCTGCGCCGCGCCGAGGCGGAGCCCGACCGGCTCGCGGTGGTCTCCCGCGACGAGTCGGGCGGGCGGCGGACGCTCACGCTGGGCGAGCTGGCCGCCGAGGTCGCCGGGTCCGCACCGGGCTCGCGGCCCTGGGGGTCGGCCGGGGCGACCGGGTCGCCGCCTACGCCCCCAACGTGCCCGAGACGCTCGTCGCCTTCCTCGCCACCGCCTCCCTGGGGGCGATCTGGTCCTCCTGCTCCCCGGACTTCGGCGCGCCCAGCGTGATCGACCGCTTCACCCAGATCGAGCCCAAGGTGCTCCTGGCGGTGGACGGCTACGACTACAACGGCAGGCGCTTCGACCGGTCCGGCGTGGCCGCGGACATCGCCGCACGGCTCCCCACGCTCGCCGCCCTGGTCCGCCTGCCCGCACCCGGCGCGAGCCGTACGGCGGGCAAGGGAGACACCCCGGGCGCGGACCGTACGGCGGGTGCGGGAACCGTGAACGGCTCGGAAGGCCCGGACGGCGCGGCGGACGGGAACGGAACCCCGGGCGGCCCCGGGACCGTGCTGACCTGGGATGAGCTGCGCTCGGCCGACGGACCCCTCGCCTTCGAGCGGGTCCCCTTCGGCCACCCGCTCTGGATCGTCTACTCCTCCGGCACCACCGGCCTGCCCAAGCCGATCGTGCACGGCCACGGCGGCATCGTCCTGGAGCACCTCAAGGCGCTCTCCTTCCACCAGGACCTCGGCCCCGACGACGTGTTCTTCTGGTACACCACGACCGGCTGGATGATGTGGAACTACCTCGTAGGCGGTCTGCTGGTCGGCTCGGCCGTGCTGCTCTACGACGGCTCGGCCACCCACCCGGAGACCGGCGCCCTGTGGCGGCTGGCCGCCGAGGAGGGCGTCACCTACTTCGGGACCGGCGCGCCGTACATCACCGCCTCGATGAAGGCGGGGCTGGAGCCGGGCGGGCTGGAGCGGCTGCGCGGCCTCGGCTCGACCGGCTCGCCGCTCCCGCCCGAGGGCTTCGCCTGGGTGCACGACGCGCTCCCGGAGGTCCAGCTCGGCTCGTTCTCCGGCGGCACCGACGTGTGCACCGGTTTCGTCGGCGCGGTCCCCTTGCTCGGAGTCCGCGCGGGAGTCATCCCGTGCCGGTGCCTGGGCGCGAAGGTGGAGTCGTTCGACCCGTCGGGCAGGCCGGTCGTCGGGGAGGTGGGCGAGCTGGTGCTGACCGTGCCGATGCCGTCCATGCCGGTCATGTTCTGGAACGACCCCGACGGCTCGCGCTACCGGGAGAGCTACTTCGACGACTACCCCGGCGTCTGGCGGCACGGCGACTGGATCAAGATCCTGCCCGACGGCGGCTGCGTCATCTACGGCCGCTCCGACTCGACCCTGAACCGGGGCGGCGTGCGGATGGGCACCAGCGAGTTCTACCGGGTGGTGGAGCGCTTCGAGGAGATCGCCGACAGCCTGGTCATCGACACCGGCCAGCTCGGCCAGGAGGGGCGCCTGCTGCTCTACGTCACCATGGCCGAGGACGCGGAGCTCACCGGTGGCCTGGTGGCCCGCCTCCGTACGGCCCTGCGCACCGAGCTCTCCCCGCGCCACGTCCCCGACGAGATCACCGAGGTGCCCGGCATCCCCCGCACGCTGAGCGGCAAGAAGCTGGAGGTCCCGATCCGCAAGATCCTCCTCGGCGTCCCGCCCGAGCAGGCCGCCAACCTCGACGCCATGGCCAACCCCGAGGTGCTCTTCGCCTTCACCCCCGAATCCTGAGACGACCGCACATCACTGGAGTACAGACCACTGGTCTGTACTCCAGTGATGTGCGGGGGGCATCCAGTATTCGCCCCGAATGAACCGACCTGGGGCTGGGCCACGCGCGGGAGGTGTGAGAGCGGTCCCAGCAGCGCTTCCTCTCCAAGGTCGTGACTCCTCCGCTCCCTGAAGGGGGCGGCTTCTCGCTTTCCTCTGCCGAGGTGGGCGACGGACAAGCCCTGCCCGTTTCAAGCAGAGGAACTGCAACAGGGAAGCGATTCCCCTGCCGGGTGAACCCGGCAGTCCCCTCGCTAGATCTGATGGGGCCGCACTTCGAGAACCTCTGCCGGGAGTTCGCGACCCGTCACGCGCGCGAGGTCTTCGAGGGCGGGGTGGGCGAGGTCGCGGCGGGCACCGTCGTGGACCCGTCCACCAGGAAGCAGATCCAGGTGGACGTCGCCGTCCTCGGCCCCGCCTACCCGGACGAGGCCCGCGCGGTGCGTTCCCTGGGGGAGGCGAAGTGGGACAAGGTCATGGGGGTCAGGCACCTGCAGCGCCTGCGGCGGGCCCGGGATCTGCTCGCCGCCAAGGGCTACGACACCTCCCGCACCGTCCTGGCCTGCTACAGCGGTGCGGGCTTCGACGCCGCCCTCACCTCGGCCGCTCAAGGGGACGACCGCGTGCTCCTCGTGGACCTGCCCTCGTTGTACGGCTGAGGCCGGGGCGGGCGGCAGCCGCGACAAGGCGCGATACATGCGCTCAGCAATGTGTTATCCAATAATTACACCGAGTATATCCTTATGAGATGTTTAAAAACGGTGAATCGGGCGGGCCGGTAAGGCGTCCGTCTGTTAGCGTGCTGCCGCACCTGATGGCCGCTTCCGGCCGGCGTCCCCGGCCGGAGGCGGAGTGGACCCGTCCGCGTCCGGCCACCGGCCCTCCGGCACGCTCGCCGTGCGGGGCGGGGCGGACGCCGAGCCGTACAGGAGAACCCCTTCGTGCCCTTCCCCCGAGCGACGACGCGTCCGACGCACCGCCTCCGCCGGAGCTCCGCGCTCCTGGCCGCGACCGCGGCCCTCCTCGGCGCCGCGCTCTCCACCGGTACGGCGGGCGCCGCCGCGGCCCCCGCGCCCGTCCTCCCGCCGGTGAACGCCAAGGCCGACTACCAGCTCGGCGGCGGGTACACCCCGCCCGCCGGGACGCGGATCGTCTCGCGCGACCGGACCGAGGCCCCGGCCGCCGGTCTCTACAACATCTGCTACGTCAACGGCTTCCAGACCCAGCCGGACGAGACCGCCTGGTGGAAGCGGACCCACGACGACCTCCTGCTCAAGGACGCGGGCGGCGTCGACGTCGAGGACGAGGAGTGGGGCGAGCTGATGTTCGACGTCCGGACCCCGGCCAAGCGCGCCGCCCTCGCCGGGATCGTCGGCGGCTGGATCGCCGGCTGCGCGGACAAGGGCTACGACGCCGTCGAGATCGACAACCTGGACACCTTCTCCCGCTCGGGCGGGCTGGTGAAACGGGAGCACGCGCTGGCGTTCGCCGGGCTGCTCATCGAGGCCGCCCACGCCGAGGGCCTGGCGATCGCGCAGAAGAACTCGGCCGAGATCGTCGCGGCGGGCCGGAAGGCGGGCTTCGACTTCGCGGTGGCCGAGGAGTGCGGCCGTTACGACGAGTGCGGGACCTACGTCGGAGCGTACGGTTCCAACGTGATCGTCATCGAGTACCGGCGGGCGGACTTCACGAAGACCTGCAAGCGGTTCGGCTCGCGCCTGTCGGTGATGCTGCGCGACGTGCCGCTGCGCAAGGCCGGCCAGCGGAACCACGTCTACGACGCCTGCTGATCCGGCGCCCCGCCGGCTCCGAAGAAGGGGAGGCACGGTTCCAGGCCGTGGATCCCGAATCCCGGCGGGGCGGTCCAGTCGTCGCGGGACAGGCGGAACCGCCGCGACTCGGCGGCCTCGCCCCGGCGGTTCAGGATCTCGAAGCCGTCGTCGCGGTAGCCGAGCTTTCGGGAGACCGCGGCCGAGGCGTGGTTGTCGGCGAACGCGCCGGAGAGCGCGTAGCGGGCGCCCAGCCCGTCGAAGGCCAGGTGGAGTACGGCGGTGCGCATCTCGGTGCCGATCCCCTGCCCGTGGAAGCGCCGCCCCAGCCAGGAGCCGGTGGAGACCTGGCGGGTGACCGCGAAGTCGGTGCCCGCGATCTCCTGGGTCCCGAGGACCCGTCCCTCGCGGACGACGACGAAGGAGCAGCCCCACTTCTCCGGCGACCAGGCCGACCACTGGCCGAACTGCCACCGGATCGTGCTGAGGGCGCGTTCGGCGGGCTCCGTGTCGGTCCAGGGGACGGCGAACGGCATCTCCTGCGGGTCGTGCACGCCCTCGGCGGCCAGGTCGGCGAGCGCGTCGAGGTCGTCGAGGGACGGGAGCCGCAGTTCGAGGCGGGGGGTGGTCACCCGGAGCCGGAAGACGGGAAAGCGCCGCATGCCTGCCGATCCTGCCCGTGCCGTCAAGGAGAATCCACCGGATTTCCCGGACCCCGTGGCGCGACGGGCGAACAGAGGGAGACGGGTGATCCTCGAACGAGTGCTCTCGCTGGGCGAGGCCAAATGGGACAAGGTGATGGGGCTCGGGCATCTGGAGAGGCTCCGCCGGGCCAGGGAGCTGCTCATCGCTCAGGGGCACCGGGCCGAGGACGCCGTGCTCGCCTGCTACAGCGGCGCGGGTTTCGACGAGAACCTCCGGGCGGAAGCGCACAGGGATCGGCAGGTCCTTCTCGTGGACCTGCCGATCCTGTACGGCTGACGCGCTCGAACCCTCCGTCCACCGGTGATCCGGTGTGAGGCGGTGGACGGTGCCCTGGTCAGCCGGCGGCGGACTGGCGGGCGGCCATGACCTCGTTCACGTGGTGCTCGGCCCAGTCGGCGACGGCCTTGATGGGGGCGTGCAGGGACTGCCCGAGCGGGGTGAGCTCGTACTCCACGCGCGGCGGGACCTCGGCGAAGACGCGCCGGGTCAGCAGACCGTCGCGGGCCATCGCGCGCAGGGTCTGGGTGAGCACCTTGGGCGTGACGCCGCCGATCGCGTCGCGCAGCTCGGTGAACCGCCGAGGGCCGTTCCGCAGGATCAGCACGACCAGCACGGACCACTTGTCGCCGATGCGGTCGAGGATCAGACGGGTCGGCAGTCGGGGTCGAAGGCATCGCCGTTCATCATGGTTTCCAAAGGGTACCAAGGGCACGTTGAAGTAACCAGTATCCGATGGATACCGTCGATTTCAGATGACTCCACGATGACTTCACAGGAGGTTGTGCCATGAGGATTCTGCTGATCGGCGCCACCGGCATGATCGGGAGCCGGATCGCGGCCGAGGCCCGGGACCGCGGGCACGAGGTCACCGGGGTGACCCGGAGCGGCACGGCGGGGACCCGCAGCGCGGACGCGGGCGATCCCTCGGCGTCGCCGAGCTCGCCGCCGGCCACGACGCCGTGGTCCTGGCGATCGCCCCGCCGCGCGACGGCTCGGAGCCGTCGGCCCCGCTGCTCGCCGCCGGGCGCGCGGTGCTGGAAGGACTGCGCAAGGCCGGGGTGCGCCGCCTGGTGGTCGTCGGGGGCGCGGGCAGCCTGGAGGCGGCGCCGGGAGTCCGGCTCGTCGACACCCCCGAGTTCCCCGCCGTCTACAAGGGCGAGTCGCTGGCCCAGGCCGAGCTGCTGGAGCTGGTCCGCGCCCAGGCCGGTGACCTGGACTGGACCTACGTCTCGCCCGCGATCGAGATCGAGCCGGGCGAGCGCACCGGCGCCTACCGCCGGGGCGGCGACCAGGTGCTCGCCGACGCCGACGGCCGGAGCTTCATCAACGCCGAGGACTACGCCGTGGCCCTGGTGGACGAGCTGGAGACCGGCCAGGCCGTCGGCCGCCGCATCACCGTCGCCCACTGAGCCGCTCCATCCCCTCCGGCGATGCCGGAGACCGGCGCCCGGAAGCGGAGCGGCGCCCGGAGCCGGACACGGACCGAGGACCGGCTCAGATGCCCTGCGGGAGCCGGAAGAGGCGGCCGGGGTCGTAGGCGGCCTTGATCCGGGCGAGCCGGGCGGAGTTGGCCCCGTAGTAGGCGGTACGCCAGCCGTCCAGTTCGGGGTCGACGTAGTTGACGTAGGCGTGGTCGCCGAAGTGCGGGCGCATCGCGGCCCGCGCGGCGCGGGTCCAGCCGGCCGCCCCGGAGCGGTGGGCGTAGTACTGCACGCTGTACAGCGCGGCCCGGTGCGGGAAGGCCGTGGCGTCCGGGCGGACGCGGCCGACCGCGCCGCCCAGGGCGTCCAGGAGCACGGTGTGGTCGCCGGCCTTCGCCACCTCGGCGACCAGCGTCCTGGCCCCGGCTTCCGACAGCGGGCGGTAGGCCAGGTGGGACCTGGCCGAGAAGCGGTCCCGGGAGAGCCGGCCGTCGCGGGTCTGGCCGGGCAGGGACCCGCCCTGGTGGCACTGGGAGACCGACAGGTCCGAGCAGCCTGCCATGATCATCATGGCCTGCCGGTAGGGGACCTCCCTGACGGAGACGGAGGAGGCCGGGCCGATCCGGTCGGCCGCCGGGTCGAGCAGCCGCTCGCACTCCGCCCTGCCGCCGAGGTGGAGGCCGACGAGCCGCACGTCCGTGCCGCCGCCGTCGCGGCTCAGGTGCAGGGTGGACCAGATCGCGTCCGGGGCCGACGGCGCCCACGCCTGCCAGGTCCGTACCGCCCGGACCGCCCTCGCCCACGGCCAGCGCAGGGTGAAGACCGTGACCTCGCGGGCGGGGTGGGTCCGGAAGCCGAAGGAGACCGCCACCCCGAGGTTGCCGCCGCCCCCGCCGCGCGAGGCCCACAGCAGGTCGGCGTCATGGTCGGCGTCGCAGTCCAGCAGCCGCCCGTCGGCCGTGACGATCCGCACCGACTCCATCGCGTCGCAGGTCAGACCGTACTTCCTGGACACCACGCCGATCCCGCCGCCCAGCGCCAGCCCGCTCACCCCGACGGTGGGGCAGGTGCCCGCCGGGATGCTCACCCCGCGGGCCGCGAGCCGGTCGTAGACGTCGACGAGCTTGGCGCCCGCCCCCACGGTCGCCCGCCCGGAGGCGTACGCGACCGTGTCCATCGGCGAGACGTCGACGACCAGCCCGGTCCCGGTGGACCAGCCCGCGTAGGAGTGCCCGCCGGACCGCACGGCCAGCGGCACCCGCATCCGGCGGGCGAAGTTCACGCACTCGGCCACGTCGGACGGGTTCGCGCAGTAGGCGACGCCCGCCGGCCGCACCCCGTCGTAGGCGGGGTTGAACAGGCGGCGGGCGGCGTCGTAGGCGCCGTCGCCGGGCCGGACGAGCCTGCCGTCCAGTCCGCGGCCCAGCGCCTTCCAGTCCGACGGGCCGGGAGCGGAGCGGGCGGGCAGCCCGGCGCCGGTGGCGAGGGCGGCCAGGCCGCCGATCCGGAGGAATGTCCGCCGGTCCGGAGTGCGCTCCATGGTCTTCTCCCCGAGGGTTCCGTGTCGTCCGCCTGGTGAGACGCCCGCCGGGCCTGTCCGGTTCGTCACGATAACGTCACTTCCCGGAGGCCGTGCGGAGCCGCACGGTGACGCCGGGGCCGTACGGCGGCGCCGGAGCCGGAGGCCGTGCGGGGCCGTGCGGAGTCGTAGGGGCCGGCGTGGAACCTCAGCCGATGTATTCGCGGGGCCGGACCGGCCGCGCGGAGACCCCGGAGAGCATCGAGCGCGCCCGCACGGCGGCCACCAGGCCGCGGGTGACGCGGCGGGCCGCGAAGTGCGTGCCGTGCACGAACCTCATGACCGGGCCGAACGTGCCGGCCGCGGCCAGCCCCACGGCGAACAGGCCGCTGACCGAGGTCTCGAAGTTCTTCGTCAGCAGGGGAGAGGTCCCGGTGCGCCGGATGGCGTAGCGGAGGTTGCCGTCGAGGACGTCCATCCGCTCGACGTCCACCAGGTAGCCGGTGGCGGCGATCACGTGCTCGGTGCGGACGGTCCTGACGCTGCCGTTCTCGTCGCGGAGCGTCAGGCTCACCTCGTCGCCGTGGACCGCGCCCGCGAGCGTCTGCCCCAGCACCACCGGGACGTGCCCGTCGAACCGCTTGCGCAGCCACCACGCCCCGGCCGGGCCCAGCGTCGTGCGGACGATGCGGTGACGGGTGGCGGGCGGGAGGTGACGCACGCTGCCGGGCAGCTCGGACCAGATCCACGAGCGCCAGCCGGTGCCCAGGCCGGAGACCGGGGACAGCAGCCGCCGCAGCGCCGAGGCTCCGGTCTCCGGCACGTTGTTCCAGCGCAGGGTGTTCACCCGGGCCACCACCCGGGGCCGGGCTCCGGCCTCCAGCAGCAGGGTCGCGGTCTCCAGGGCGGACTGCCCGGCGCCGACCACGGTGACGTCGCGGCCCGCGAACGCCGACAGGTCGTGGTGCTCGGAGCTGTGCGTGCAGATCTCGGGAGGCAGCCCGGAGAGCACGGCGGGCCGGTGGGCGAAGGGCAGGAAGCCCAGCGCCAGGACCACCGTCCGGGTCATGACCGTCTCCCCGGTCGACAGCTCGACCGCGAAGAGCCTCCCCTGGGGGCGGACCTCGGTCACGGAGGAGGGGTCGAGCGCCTCCCCGACGGTCCGGGCCCGGAACCACCGGCCGTAGTCGACGAACGTCTCCACGGGCACGGGCTCGCCGTAGGCGCACGACAGGCCTCGGGGACGGCAGTAGGCGTCCAGGCCGTAGCTCCGGTGCGGGTCGGCGAGGTTCGACGCGGCCGGCTCCGACTTGAGCAGCATCCCCCGGGGCATGTGCCGCTCCCAGGACTCCATGGGGCGGCCGTAGACGCGCACGTCCAGTCCGGCCGCGACGGCATGGGCGCCGACGGAGAGCCCGTAGGGGCCCGCACCGACGACGGCGACGTCGATTACCGGCGTGCGCATGCTTTCTCCTTGCTCATTTAAAATCCCCCGTAAAGGAATCGACCCGCGGTTGACCCCTTGTTCTCCGAATGCTTCGAAAATTCTAACGCGGTGCCGCGGAAAGGCTCCGGCGGCGGCGGGCGAGGCGGTTAAAGCCTCGTTTCATTGTCTGTCTCGCCATGGTCACGAAAGGCAGGAGATCGTCGCCGGCGAACCAGGCGAACTCGTCGGCCTCGCACAGCGACCGGAGCCAGCCGGCGCAGGTGAGCTCTCGCGCGCGCCGGTCGTGGAGGGCGGGCAGCGCGTCGTAGTTCTCGACCAGGTAGGTGCGGCCGTACGCGGGGCGGCCCGGGGGCGGGGGGGCTCCGGTGAGGTCGAGGTGGAGCACGCGGACGAGGTCGAGGCCCCGCTCGTCGGTGAACAGCCGGAACTGCGCGCCCAGACGGGGGTTGAAGTCCAGCAGGTGGTAGACGTCCGCGGCGGCGTCGTACCGGAAGTCCAGGTCCAGGACGCCCCGGTAGCCCAGCCTGGAGGCGAGGGTGCGCGCCACGGCCTCCACGCGGGGGTCGGGCAGCCACCGGCCGAGCGTGGTCAGGCCGGCGCGGGGCGGGTAGGCCCGCTCCTTGCGGCCGGCGCCGCCGAACAGGCAGCGGGAGCCCTCGCTGAAGTAGCCGTGGAAGAACCAGTCGGAGCCCGAGGCGCCGGGCACGAACCGCTGGAAGAGCAGCTCGCCGCCGGGCCCGCCGGTCCGTTCCGCCAGCCGCGCGGCCTCCTGCGCGGTGCGGACCCGCGTCGTGCTGCGCAGCCCGGAGCCCGGGGGCAGCAGCCAGGGCCTGGCCCACTTGGCCATCAGCGGCAGCCGAGCCTGCGCACGGCGGCCGCCGCGTCGCCCGCGGTCCCGATCACGTGGGTCTCCGGGTGGGAGACGCCCAGGCTCGCGCAGAGCGCGGCCAGGGAGGCCTTGTCGGCCAGGCGGCGGGGCAGCTCGGGGACCTGCCCGGGCAGCAGGAAGAGGGGGGCGAGGGCGGCGGCGTGCTCGGCGGTGAAGACGGCGCCCGCGTCGTCCATCGGGATGAGGACCGCGCGGCGCCCGATGGCTCCGGCGATCGCCTCCAGCGCGGAGGTCAGCGCCTCCGGGGTCCTCGGTCCGTCCGGCCAGCGGTGCATGCGGGTCAGGTGGCGCGAGCGGGAGGCCGGGGCGTGCCGCCCCTCGAGGACCGCGTGCACCTCCACCCCGGCCCGGCCCAGGGAGCGGACGGCCGCCAGCGTGCCGTGGTGGAGGACGTTGTCGTCCAGCCGGAGCAGCAGGGCCGGGACGGCCGGGTCCGGCCGGATCGGACGGTCCGGCGGGGCCGGGTGGTCCGGCCGGATCGGATGGTCCGGCCGGTCGAGGTGCGGCAGGCCGCTCTCCGCCGGCTCGATCGTGCTCATGAATATGCCCGCCACATGAATTGGTTAATCTGGACCAGTCGATGCCCGCCGCTCACTATATAAGCTTCCTGTGGATACCGGTGAATCGCCGGAGGCGTTTCCTCGATATATGGAAGCAATATCGGACCCCCTCCGATAATCGGCTTCGAGCATGGCTTTCACTGAAAAATCCGGACGTTGTGCGCATCCGTTCGGCGGCCGCGCGGAGTCCCGCCGGCCGTTCGGGGCCGCGCCCTGCGGACGGCGGTCACCGGGAGGCGGTGCGGCGGATGGCGGGGACGGCGAGGGTGACGAGGACGGGGCGCGGGAGGCGGGTGAGGACACTCGGCTGGGGGATGCTCGCCGTACTCGCGATCTCGGGGCCGCGGGGGGAGGCGCCGCCGGCCGGTGGCGACGGCGGCCGGGCGGTACGGCCCGCGGCGGCGGTCCCGTTCGGGGTGTTCCTCGCCTCCGACGCGCGCGGCACCGAGCGGCTGCCCCGGTTCGAGGCCTGGCTCGGCGGCCGCCGGGCGACCGTCGGCCGGACGTACCTGCCGGGGGAGAACTGGACCGCCCTGCGGGGGCCGGACTTCATCCTGGACCCCTGGACCCGCTGGCGCGCCGCCGCGCCGGGGCGCGTGCTGGCGGTCAACGTCCCGATGGTCGCGCCCAACGAGGGGCGGCTGCCCGACGCCGAGGTGGCCGGGCTCCTGCGCGCGGGCGCGAAGGGGGCCTTCGACCCCGTCTTCCGGCGGCTGGCGGCCCGGCTGGTCGCGGCGGGAGCCGCCGACACGATCGTCGTGCTGGGCTGGGAGATGAACGGGACGACCTACTCCAGCCGCTGCGCGCCCGACCCCGTGGCCTGGAAGGCCTACTGGCGGCGGATCGTCACGGTGATGCGGACGGTGAAGGGCCAGGGCTTCCGGTTCGACTTCGCCCCCAGCCGGGGCCGGGACGCCATCCCCTGGACGGAGTGCTATCCCGGCGACGACGTGGTCGACATCATCGGCATGGACAGCTACGACCAGCATCCCGGCGGGACCTTCGACGACTATCTCGACCAGCCGTACGGCATGCGCCACCACGCGCGGTTCGCGGCGGCGCGCGGCAAGCCGATCTCGTTCCCGGAGTGGGGGCTGTTCCGCCGGGGCGACCGCCCCGAGTACGTGCGGGGGATGCTGGAGTGGATCCGCACCCACGACGTGGCCTACCACTCGATCTCCGACTACTGCCCGCACGGGGTCTGGCAGTGCCGGGACAACCCCCGCTCGGCTCAGGTCTTCCGCGAGTCGATGGGCCCGGCCGCCTCCCGGCCGGGCGGAGGGACGGGGACCCCGGCGGCTCCTGCGCCGCCCTGACGCGCCCCGGCGCCCCCGGCGTCCCCGTCGCCCTCGTCCCATCGGGAGACCGGGACGCTCCCGGCCGACGGCCCGGCGGTGGCTCCGGCCGCGTCCACCCGCACGTCGCGGATGACGCGCCAGGTCAGCGCCGCCAGACGGTCCAGCACGGGCCGGACGCCGAAGTCCGCGGCCCGCGAGACCGCGGCCGCCCCCCTCCTGGTGGGCGAGCAGCGGGTGGCGGAGCCGGAGGGCGACCGCCTCGGCCAGGGCCCCGGCGTCCTCGGGCGGGACGAGGGCGCCGACCCGGGGGGTGACCACCTCCGACAGGCCGGGGACGTCGGCGGCGACCAGCGGACGGCCGCTCGCGAGCGCCTCCAGCGCGGTCAGCGGCAGCCCCTCCCAGCGGGAGGGGAGGACGACCACGTCGGCCGCCGCGTACCAGGGACGGACGTCGGCGACGGCGTCGGCGAACACCACGCCGGGCCGGCCGCCGCGCGCAGAGCGGACCGGAGGTCGGC
>NZ_CDRNDK010000024.1:0-32681 GCF_977012225.1 Planomonospora algeriensis
GGGGGGCGGGGGGTGGGCGACACCGGCAGGAGGCGACCGAGTCGGCGTGAGGCCGCGATCGCGGCCGCCACCGCACTGATGGCCTTCCTGGTGGTGGGTGGTGCGGCAGGGGTCGTGGTGGGAGGCGCGGGCGCCGTGGCCGTGCTGCTGACCCTGCGGAGGCGGGAGGGGCCGACGCAACGCCGGGAACGCGAGCGGATCACGGCCGACCTGCCGCTGGCGGCCGATCTGATGGTGGCCTGCCTGCGGGCGGGACAACCCATCGCCGGTGCTCTCGATGTGACCGTCCAGGCGGTCGGCGGGCCGCTCGGAGACCGCCTGGCACGGGTGAGCGGCCAGCTGAGGCTGGGAGCCGCACCGGAGCACGCCTGGCTCGCCCTGGCGGCCGATCGCGCGCTCGCTCCACTCGCCCGGACCATGAGCCGGGCGGCGCTCAGTGGCGCTCCGGTGGCCGACGTGCTGACGAGGGCCGCCGACGACTCCAGGCATGCGGCCCGGGCGGTGTCGGCGGCCGCCGCGCGGCGGGTGGGAATCCAGGTGGTCGCGCCGCTGGGCCTCTGCTTCCTGCCGGCCTTCGTCCTTCTCGGCATCGTCCCGGTCGTCGCGGGCCTCGCCGGCGAGATCATGCTCCCCTGAGTTATCCACAGGGGTGACGTGCTCGTGGAGCGCTTTTCCACAGAATCCCGCTCTTGTCCACAGGGTGATGTGAATATCGCGGAACCTGGGGTGACCGACGCCGGGCGGGAGGCACGGCTTCGCATCCTCAGGAGGAAACGATGACTGGATCGAGCACCGATGGTTGCGGACGCGCACTGGTGAGGTGGTGGAGGCGCCGTTCCTCGCTGGGCGCCGGCCCGGGCCGAGACCGAGGCATGTCCACCGCCGAATACGCCGTCGGCACCATCGCCGCCTGCGCGTTCGCCGCCCTTCTCTTCAAGGTCGTGACGAGTCCGGAGGTGCAGGAGATGATCAGAGTCCTCATCGACCGGGCGCTGAACACCACGGGTCAGGGAGCTCAGGCTTGAGGGCCGGATCGTCCGGGTCGGAGGCGGCCGGGCGAAGAGTCCGGCCCGAAGACCCGCGTTTGCGAGCTGGAGGCGATCGGTGATCCCGACGGTCCGTCCAGGTGCCCCGCGCTCGTCGCGGGGGTCGGTGACCGCGGAGACCGCGGCGGCGCTGCCGGCCCTGATGGTGATCCTCGCCGCGGGGCTGTGGGCGATCGCCGTGGTCGGAGCCCAATTGGAGTGCGTGGACGCGGCCCGGGCGGGGGCACGGGCCGCCTCCAGAGGCGAAACACTCGAGCGGGTGAGGAGCGGCGTGCTCGCGGCCGCCCCGGCCGGGCGCAGACGGAGGTGACACGCGACGCAGACCGCGTGCGAGTGGAGGTGAGGGCTGGAGTGAGGCCTCGGTGGGGTCTCTCTCTGCCGGAGGTGACCGTTCGTGCGATCGCGGTCTCCGCCACCGAGCCGGGGGCGGGTGTCGCGGTCTCCGCCACCGAGCCGGGGGCGGGGCGGGCGGGCCCGTCCGTGGAGCGGGATCCGTCCGCGGGGCAGCCGGGCTCGCCTGTAGGGAGCGGAGCGGATGCCTTCCTCGCAGGAAATCGGAGCTCCGGCATCGGGACGGTTGACGGAGGGGTCCGTGCCGCAGGCGATGGATAGCAGGGAGCGCGGTTCGGCGACGGTCTGGACCGCCGCGGTCATGTCGGTGCTCTTCACGCTGGCGATGACGGTGGTGCTCGCCGGGACGGCCAGGGTGGCGCGACTCCGTGCGCAGGCCGCCGCTGATCTCGGGGCGCTCGCCGCCGCGCGGCTCGCCTTCACCGAGCCCGGCAGGGGGTGCGCTGATGCGAGCTCGCTGGCGGTCGCGAACGGGGCCAGGCTCCTGCGGTGCTCCACCGGAGCCGACGGTGTCGTGGACGTCCAGGTCGCGGTGGGGTTCTCACTTCCGGTCGCGGGGGACCGGGAAGCCGTGGCCAGGGCACGGGCCGGCCCCGTGCACATCACCGGCCCGGCTGGGTGAGGCCTGATGCTGAGCCGGTAGGCCCGAGGACGGGGATGAAGTCGCGATCGAATCACAACTTCTTGGACTCATCGTCTAAAAGCCGAAAAGCTCACGTAATGTTCTACTTACCTAGCGTCCATGCCGTCTCGCGTTCAGCTCCGGAAGAGGGCGGCCGCGGCGCGGCCCTCGACGAAGGGAGGCGTCGTGACGACGGTTCGCAGCCTGGTCACCGCGGTGGTGATCGCTCCGATCGTGTCGGTTTCCGCGATGCTCGCCGTAGCGGGCCCCGCCCATGCCAAGGCGAGTCTGGACATGCCGTCACGGGTCACGTCGGACCGGAAGGTGGCGATCTCGGGCCGGGTCGATCTGGTCTTCGACGCGGTGCTCTACGTCAACGGCAGGCAGGTCGCGAAGGGAGACCGGAGCGTCTCCTACGCCTGGGATCCCCGCAGGCATCCGAACGGTCGCCACACCATCAAGCTCGTCGAGCGGGGCAAGCTGCTGGGCGGGAAATGGGATGAGACGTCCCGGACGCTGGTCCAGTCCGTTCCTCCCGCGCCACCCGGCGGGGTGGGTGTCCGGCTGCGAGGTGACCGGGCCGTGCTCACCTGGAGCCGGGGGGCCGAACCCGATCTCCGAGGCTACGAGATCTTCACCAGCGGGATCGGCAGGGTCGGCGCCGTGGGGGTGAGCGGTGCATGCGGCGGAGGCTCGTGCAGCGCGACCCTGGTGCTTCCGGCCAAGGCCGCGGGGAGAAGGATCGGGTTCACGGTGCGGGCGGTCCGGAGCGACGGCAGAGGCGGCACCCTCGTCTCGGGCCGGTCCGCCGCCGCAGTGGTGAGCGTCCCCGCCCCGGAGGCGCCGGAGCGCGCACGTTCCGGTGGAGGCGAAGCGGACCGGCATGGCACCGGTGCCCGGCATGGCACCGGTGCCCGGCATGACACCGGTGTCCGGCGGGACGACTCGAACGGCGGAGAGGACGATCGGCGGTCCGGGGTCGAGAACCTCCCCCGGCTGCCGCAGAAGGACACGGTGACGAGCCGGGCCCGGTCCTCGGAGGCGGCCCCCGAAGAGGTGTCCCCGCCTCAGGAGGAGACCGGAGACGGTGCGGGGCCGGATACGGACTCCGAGGCCGAGGCGGCCGGTTCCACTGCAGCCGGCTTCGGAACGGCGGATCCCGAGGCGAAGGGGGAGGCGGAGAAAGGAGCCGGGACGGGGAGGACGGGTTCCCAGACGGCGGAGACCGCGCCTGCTGGGAAAGCGGATCTCGCCCGTCCCCCCGGGCCGGTGACAGGTGGAATGGGCGGTCTCGGGCTTTTCGTCGCCGGAGGAATGCTCCTGTTGCTTCTCGGTGCGCACGGCGGCGCGTGGGTTCGCCGCAGGTGGTCGACCGGCCGGACCGGTGAACGTGCGACCGGTGGCTCCAGGGAAGGCCCGGCTGCCACAGTCCCGGACGAGGACGCCGTTCCGGACAGGGACGGCATTTCACGTGGTGGGTTCGCTCGGCGTGGCGGCGCTTTTCCGAGTGGAGACGACACCTCACGCGGCGGCGCCGCCATGCGCGGCGGTGCCGTTCCCCGCGATGGCGGAGCCGGGGCGGATCGGAGCCCGGCCGCCGCCGGAGAGACGCCGGGAATACCCCGCCGTCCCGCGGTCATCCTCGCGGTGGTCCGGATGCCGCACTCCCGGAGACCGGCCGGGGGCCCCGCGGATGCACCGCCCGTGACCCGATCCTTCACCGAGGGAGGCGGGAGGGCCCCGGATACGGCGTCACCGGGTGAAATCGATTCCGGCGGAGCGCGACCGGTCGTGCCCGTGGAAGCCGGACAGGCGGTGTCCGCCGAAGCCGGGCGGACCGGACCCGCGGGCCGTCCGGAAGAGCGCGGTGCGACTGCGGAGATCCCGCCCATCCGTTTCGAGTCGGCGGATGCCGCCCTGCCCGCGGCGGCGCCGATTCCTGAGATCGGCAGCGTCGTCCCTGTGGCGATCCGGAGCGGCGGAGGCCGATGGGACGGTTACCTGCCGCCCGCACCCCGCTCCATCGAGGACAGCGGGTTCTGGGAGCGGCCCCAGCCCGGCGCGACGGACTTCTGGGCGGAGGACCGGGACGAGGACGAGCACGACCTCGGCATGCCCGGCGGGTTCCGTTCCGGCCGGCTCCGCTCCGGCGGTGGAGGGCGGCCGTGAACGGTGCCGTCCCGCGGTCGTCCTGAGCGGTCTCCGTCATCCGTCCATCGAGAGCAGGACGGCGAGGAGGCGCAGGGCGCCGGCCTTGTCCAGGGGTTCGTTGCCGTTTCCGCATTTGGGGGACTGGATGCAGGAGGGACAGCCGTGCTCGCACTCGCAGGAGGCGATGGCCTCCCTGGTCGCGGTGAGCCATTCGAGGGCGCGGGAGAACCCTCGTTCGGCGAAGCCCGCGCCGCCCTCGTGGCCGTCGTAGACGAAGACGGTGAGCAGGCCGGTGTCGGCGTGGAGCTCGGTGGAGACGCCGCCGATGTCCCACCGGTCGCAGGTCGCGAACAGCGGGAGCATGCCGATGGAGGCGTGTTCGGCGGCGTGCGCCGCTCCCCCCAGGTCCAGCCCCGCCTCGGCCAGGGGTGAGACCGCCGAGGCGGGCAGCGTCCACCAGACCGCGCGGGTGCGCAGCGTGCGCGGAGGCAGATCGAGCTCCTCGTCGCCGAGGAGCTCGCCGCTCTGCAGACGGCGCTTGAGGTAGGAGACGACCTGGCGGGTGACCTCCACCGAGCCGAAGTGCAGTTCCCCCGGACCGAGCGCGTGCGAACGGAGCGACTCCAGGACGGAGATCTCGGTGACGTCCCTGGCGAAGGTCGTGTAGTCGGGGGTGCCCGCTTCGACCAGCGCGACGCCCGCCTCCAGGTCGAGCTCGGTGACGAGGAACGTCTCCCCCTGGTGCAGATAGACGGCTCCGGTGTGCACGGTCGTGTGGGCCGACGACTCGTCCACGGTCCCCAGGAGGCACCCGGTGGACAGCTCCACCACCTGCACGGGCGCCCCTCCGGAGCCCCGGATGTCGGCGAGGTCGGTCGCCCGTTCCCGCCGGGTCCAGAACCACCCCGTCGGCCGCCGTCTGAGCAGGCCGTCGTCGACCAGTGAGGCGAGAACCTCCTTCGAGGTCGGACCGAAGATCTCCAGGTCCTCCTCGGTGAGGGGGATCTCGGCGGCCGCCGCGCACAGATGCGGGCCCAGGACGTAGGGGTTGCCGGGATCGAGCACGATCGCCTCCACCGGCCGCCCGAACAGGGCCTCCGGATGGTGGACCAGGTAGGTGTCGAGCGGGTCGTCCCTGGCGATCAGCACGGCCAGCGCGTCCTGGCCCGCGCGGCCCGCCCGTCCGGCCTGCTGCCACAGCGACGCCCGGGTGCCCGGCCACCCCGCGATGAGGACGGCGTCCAGTCCCGACACGTCGACACCGAGTTCCAGGGCATTGGTCGTGGCCAGTCCGAGGAGGTCCCCCGACCGCAGCGCCCGTTCCAGTCCTCGGCGCTCCTCGGCGAGGTATCCGGCCCGGTAGGCGGCGACCTTGCCGGGCAGATCCGCGAGGTTCGGGGGGAACGCCGGGGCGGTCGGGGAGGACGAGCCGGACGGGGCCGCCGGGTCCGTCCGGGGTGCGGGGCCGGCCGGGTCCGTTCGGAATGCGAGGTGGTCGAGGTCCGTTCGCGACGGGAGGTCGTCGGGATCCGCGGGGTCCGTTCGGGATGCGAGGTGGTCGAGGTCCGCGGGGTCCGTCCCGGACGCGGGACCGCCGAGGTCGTCCGGGACGAGGAGGGAGGTCGGTGGGAGACCATGCCCGAGGCCAGGTCGGAGAGTCTGGCCCGGGCGGACAGGGCCACGGACTCGGCGGCGCGGCGGGAGCGGACGAAGGCGAGGGTGCGGGTCCCGCCGAGGACGAGGTCGGCGAGGAGGTCCGCGGTCTCCGCCGGGGCGGGCCGCCGGACGGGTGCGCCGCGCTCGCCCCGCAGATCGGTCAGGGGCGGCTCCCAGAGGGCGAAGGTGATCGAACCCCGGGGAGAGGCGTCCATGGTCACCTCGGCCGCCTGGAGGCCCGTCAGGCGCATCGCGAAGGCGCCGGGGTCGCTGGCCGTGGCGGAGGCGAGGACGAACACCGGGGACGAGCCGTACCGGGCGCAGATCCGGCGCAGGCGGCGCAGGATCTGCGCCACGTGGGAGCCGAAGACGCCCCGGTAGCCGTGGCACTCGTCCACCACGACCGTCCGCAGCCGTCGCCAGAAGCCCGACCAGCGGGCGTGGCCCGGCAGCAGGCCGCGGTGGAGCATGTCCGGGTTGGTGAGCACGTAGTTGGCGTGCCGCCGGATCCAGGCCCGCTCCTCGTAGGGGGTGTCGCCGTCGTAGGCCGCGGCGCGCAGTCCGGGCACGTCGAGTGCTTCCAGAGCGCGGAGCTGGTCGGCGGCCAGGGCCTTGGTGGGCGTCAGGTAGAGGGCGGTGCCCCCGTCCAGCACCGAGCTGAGCGCGGGAACCTGGTAGGCCAGGGACTTGCCCGAGGCGGTGCCGGTGGCGATGATCACGTTTCGGCCACGGCGGGCCAGCTCGGCGGCCTCCGCCTGATGTGGCCAAAGACCGAAAATACCCTGGTTCGCCCAGCGCGTAACCAGCGTTTCGCTGACCCAATCCGGCCATCGGGCTTGACCCGCCTGACGTGCTGGAACGTGCTCCACGTGGGTGACGCGCTCCCGACGTGCGGGAACGCCGAGCAGACGGGACAGGAGAGGATCTGCTCGCGACGGTGAGGAAGAGGACGGGCTCACTGGTTTTCAGTCTCGCATCTGTGGGCAGAGTCGCCGGGAATCGTGATTTCGTATAGACACTGAGCGTACGCATGGTTGAATGCCGCGCGTCGGGGCTTGTCGTCTAGGGACCTCCAGGTCCCAGAAGTCACGCCTGAATCGGTATTTTCGCAGGCAAGGCGCTGGAGGATCTGTGGATCTGAAGTTGGACCACCATTCCGAGGACCGTCTCACTATCGTCGAGGTCGAGGGTGAGATCGATGTCTACACCGCGCCCAGATTGCGTGAGCTCCTCATCGACCTGGTCAACAAGGGGAACTTCCACCTCCTGGTCAACAAGGGGAACTTCCACCTCCTGGTCAACATGGAGAAGGTCGACTTCCTCGACTCCACGGGTCTCGGCGTCCTGGTCGGCGGGCTCAAGCGCGTCCGGGCGCACGACGGCTCCCTGGAGCTCGTCTGCACCCAGGAGCGCATCTTGAAGATCTTCCGGATCACGGGCCTGACCAAGGTCTTCGGCATCTACGCCTCGGTCGAGGAGGCCAAGGAAGCCCACGGCCGAGACAAGTAGCCATGGCCACCGTCGAGCTGACGTTCAGCGCCCTTCCCGCCCACGTGCGTACGGCGCGCCTGGTCGCCACCGCGATCGCGCGCCGTACCGGGGTGGAGGAGTCCCTGCTGGACGAGGTACGGCTCGCCGTCGGTGAGGCCTGCTCCCGGGCGGTCGAGGCGCATCGCCTGCACTGCCCGGGGGAGCCGATCCGCATCGAGCTGTGCGACGACTCGGGGCGGTTCGAGGTGATCGTCACCGACGCGGCCCCGAGCGATGAGCTGGAGCGGCAGGAGCGCGCCACGCCCTCTCTCGAAGACCTCCTCGGGAAGGTCCCCGACACGCTGATGTCCGGGTTCGGCATCGCGGTCATCGCGGGGCTGGCTGACGACGTCGAGGTCTTCCCGAGCCAGAAGGGCATGCGCATCCGCATGAGCTGGCCCGCCGCGCCGAACGGCCTGTCCCCGGTCTGATCCGGGGCCGGCCCGCGGCCTCCGGGCGACGGCTTCTCCGACGACCGGACGTGCCCACACGGGCGCGTCCGGTCGTCGTCGTGTCCGGGCCTGGAAGACTCCGTTGCCCGATTCGGTGTGACTTCGCGGAAGCCGATGATGTCCTGCGTCAAGACGGCCTGCCACGGGGGTCCACCGCATGATCCAGGCAATCGGGCAACGGAGTCCTGGAAGCCGGGACCTGCCCGGTCCGACCCTCTCCATGCCCCGGCGGCTTCGTCCCCCATGCCCCGGTATCCGCCCAGGTGGCCTCTCCAGCGATTTTCGGTCTTCTTTAACTGGATAAATGTGTAGCCCGAAATGTCGCGAAAATATTGATATAAGCGGCACTCACCAGCATGAACGGTGGTATAAGCAGGCGGGTTCGCGGGCACTGTTGGACACGTCGCCGATTGGCGGTGTGCAGAGGCTTCATATCCGCGTCCTTGCTGCGTAGACTCCCCGCACCGGCCAAGGTTTGTCCTTCGGACGGGACTCTTGTCGGGTTCCGCTCCGAAAGAAGGTCTGTGGACGCAACCGGAAGCGGCACTGCCAATCGCCCGGATGTGTGCCGCCGACCCACCGATCCACTCATCGCAGCGCACTCCGGGCAGGACGTGTTCCCGTCTTGCCGAGGAGAGTCGGATGTCTGTCCATCTCGCCGCCGTCGATGAGACAGCGGTATCCCTGAGCGGTTCCCACCTGACCATCGTGGTCGTGGTCGCCGCCGTAGCCCTGCTCGCGCTCGCCGTCGCCGGCGGCCTCGTCCGCGAGGTGCTCGCCGCCGACCAGGGCACCGAGCGCATGCAGAACATCTCAAGGGCCGTGCAGGAAGGAGCCGCCGCATATCTGGGGCGGCAGTTCCGCACGCTCGCCGTATTCGTCATCGCCATTCCCTTCCTGCTGTATCTGCTCCCGGCGGTTTCGACGGAGGTGAAGATCGGGCGGTCGGTGTTTTTCGTGATCGGTGCGGGCTTCTCCGCATTGACCGGATTCATGGGAATGTGGCTGGCGGTCCGGGGGAACGTCCGCGTCGCCGCCGCCGCCCGCACCGCCGGAGAGAAAGTGGCGATGCGCATCGCCTTCCGCACCGGTGGTGTGGCGGGCATGTTCACCGTCGGCCTGGGCCTGCTCGGCGCCGCCATCGTGGTGTTCGTCTACAAGGGTGACGCGCCCGCCGTGCTGGAGGGCTTCGGCTTCGGCGCCGCCCTGCTCGCGATGTTCATGAGGGTCGGCGGCGGCATCTTCACCAAGGCGGCCGACGTCGGCGCCGACCTGGTCGGCAAGGTCGAGCAGGGCATCCCCGAGGACGACCCGCGCAACGCCGCCACCATCGCCGACAACGTGGGCGACAACGTCGGCGACTGCGCGGGCATGGCGGCCGACCTGTTCGAGTCCTACGCGGTCATGCTGGTCGCCAGCCTCATCCTGGGCAAGGTGGCCTTCGGCACCGAGGGCCTGGTGTTCCCGCTGATCGTGCCGATGGTCGGCGTGCTCACCGCGATCATCGGCATCTTCGTCACCTCTCCGCGCAGCGGTGACCGCAACGGCATGGCGGCCATCAACCGCGGCTTCTTCATCTCCGCGGCGATCTCCGCGGTGCTGGTCGCGGCGGCCGCCTTCCTCTACCTGCCGGCCAGCTTCGCCGAGCTGGACGGGGTGAGCCCGGCGATCGCGGCCGTCGACTCCGACCCCAGGCTCATCGCGATCGGCGCGGTGCTGATCGGCCTGGTCCTGGCCAGCGCCATCCAGGTCCTCACCGGCTACTTCACCGAGACCAACCGGCGCCCCGTACGGGAGATCGGGGAGAGCTCCGTCACCGGGCCCGCCACGGTCATCCTGGCCGGCATCAGCGTCGGTCTGGAGTCGGCGGTCTACTCGGCGCTGCTCATCGGCGGCGCGGTCTACGGCGCGTTCCTGCTCGGCTTCGGCAACGTCACCGTCGCCCTGTTCGCCGTGGCACTGGCCGGCACCGGCCTGCTGACCACGGTGGGCGTGATCGTGTCCATGGACACCTTCGGCCCGGTCTCCGACAACGCGCAGGGCATCGCGGAGATGTCCGGCGACGTCGAGGGCGAGGGCGCCGCGGTGCTCACCTCGCTGGACGCCGTCGGCAACACCACCAAGGCCATCACCAAGGGCATCGCGATCGCCACGGCCGTGCTCGCCGCGACGGCGCTGTTCGGCGCCTTCCGGACGGCGGTCGAGTCCGAGCTGACCGGGGCCACGCAGGGAGTGAAGGACGCGCTGGGGTCCTTCGCCACGTTCAGCCTCGGCGTCGACTCGCCGAACGTGCTCGTCGGCCTGATCATCGGCGCCGCGGTCGTGTTCATGTTCTCCGGGCTGGCGATCATGGCGGTCGGCAGGGCGGCCATGCGCGTGGTCTTCGAGGTGCGCGAGCAGTTCCGCACCAAGCCGGGCATCATGGCCGGCACCGAGCTGCCGGAGTACGGCCGGGTCGTGGACATCTGCACCCGCGACTCGCTCCGTGAGCTGGCCACGCCCGGCCTGCTCGCGGTGATGACGCCGATCGCGGTGGGCTTCGCGCTCGGATACGCGCCGCTCGGCGCCTTCCTGGCCGGAGCCATCGCCTGCGGCACGCTCATGGCGGTGTTCCTGGCCAACTCGGGCGGCGCCTGGGACAACGCCAAGAAACTGGTCGAGGACGGGCACCACGGCGGCAAGGGCTCCGAGGCCCACGCGGCGACGGTCATCGGCGACACGGTCGGCGACCCGTTCAAGGACACCGCGGGACCGGCCATCAACCCGCTCATCAAGGTGATGAACCTGGTCGCGCTGCTGATCGCCCCGGCCGTCGTGGTCTATGCCGACAACGTGGCGCTGCGGGTCGGCATCGCGGCGGTCGCCGTGGTCGTGGTGATCGCCGCCGTGGTCGTCTCCAAGCGCCGCTCGGTGGACGACGACTCACCGGCCGGGAACAACAGTCCGGACCACGAGCCGGAGCCCGAGCCGATCGCCGGCTGAGCTCCGTACGGCCGGAGCCTCGGCACGGCCCGCGCGGGCGGCTCCCTCGTACGCTCGCGCGGGCGGCTCACCCGTGCGCCCGCCGTACGGCCGGAGCCCCGCTGAACGGGTCCCACGGGCGGCTCGCCCGGGTGGGCCACCGCCCAACGCCTGGCCTGGCCACCGCCCAACGCCTGGCCTGGCCACCGCCGAACGCCCGGCCTGGTCACAATCGAAGGGGTGCGCGGGGAACCGCGCACCCCTTCTGCGCGGGCGGGCGGTCCCGGTGGGAAACTGAGCGGTGACTCCTCCGCACCCAGGGGAGGCGCGTCCCGTCTCCCTTCGCCGAGGCAGCCGGAGGCGGCCGGGTCCGGCCGCCGGGACGACACGACGAGATCTCAAGAGGAGGGACGGCACGCCCCCGCCGGGAGTGCCGGGAACCCGATGGAACAGCAGCCTTCCGGGGGAAAGACGCTCATCATGATCCTGCTGGCGATGGTCGCGGTGTTCGCGGTGCTCGCCGGGATCGCCATGTGGGCGGCGAGGTGAGGATGCGCACGCTGATCGTGCTGCGGCACGCCAAGGCCGCCGACCACACCGGCCTCGCCGACCGGGAGCGTCCCCTCACCGAGAGGGGCGAACGTGACGCCCGCAGGGTCGGTGAGGTTCTCGCCGAGCTGGGGCTCCAGCCTGACCTGGTGCTCTGCTCTCCGGCGGTGCGGACCCGGCGGACCGCCGAGCTGGTCCTGCCCGGAGCTCCCGTCGAGTTCGAGCGGGACGTCTACGAGGCCTACGCCGACGACCTGCTCGCGCTGCTCCGGCAGACCGATCCCGACGTGGGCACGCTGCTGCTGGTCGGGCACAATCCCGGAGTCCATGAGCTGGTCATGGAGCTCACCGCGCGTGACGGCGACCCGGGGTTCCCGCCCGGTGCGTTCGCCGTCATCGAGACCGCCGACGCGTGGGCGGAGCTGGAGAGCGGACGCGCGGTCACCCGGTGGAGCCCGAAGGACCGCTGACCCCGGCCGGCCCCCGGCCTCGGGGTCGGCTGAGGGCAGGGACCGTCCCCGACCTCGGCGGCCGGTCGAAGGCGGGCACCGTCCTCGCCTCGGCCGTCGGCTGAGAGCGGGCCGTCCTCGCCTCAGCGGTCTGCGGCGGGCGGGCCGTCCTCGCCTCAGCGGTCCGCGGCGGGCAGGCCGTCCTCGGCGTCGGCGGCCTCCACTTCGGCACGGGAGATGCCGAGCAGGTAGAGGATCGAGTCGAGGTACGGCACGCTGACCGCGGCGTCGGCGGCCTGGCGGACCACCGGCTTGGCGTTGAACGCGATGCCCAGACCCGCGGCGGCGATCATGTCCAGGTCGTTGGCGCCGTCGCCGATCGCCACGGTCTGGCTGAGCGGGATGCCCGCCTCGCGGGCGAAGCGCTCCAGGGCCCGCGCCTTTCCGGCCCGGTCCACGATCTCGCCGATCACCCGCCCGGTGAGCACGCCGTCCACCACCTCCAGGGTGTTGGCGGCGGAGTAGTCGATCCCGAGGTCGCGCACGAGTCCGTCGGTCAGCTGGGTGAAGCCGCCGCTGACGATCGCGAACCGGTAGTCGAGCCGCTTGAGCGTCCGCACCAGCGTGCGGGCGCCGGGGGTGAGCACGATCTCCTTGCGGACCTTCTCGAAGATCTCCTCCGGGAGGCCCTCGAGCAGCGCCACCCGGCGGCGGAGCGACTCGGCGAAGTCGAGCTCGCCGCGCATCGCCTCCTCGGTGACCCGGGCCACCTCGTCCAGGCAGCCGGCGTGTGCGGCCAGCAGCTCGATCACCTCGGCCTGGATGAGCGTGGAATCCACGTCCATCACGATCAGCCGCTTGGCCCTGCGGTACAGACCGGTCCGCTGCACGGCCACGTCCACCTGCTGGGCGTGCGCCTCGATGGCCAGCTCGGCCCGGAGCGCGTCCGGATCGGCGCCGGAGACGGCGAGTTCGATGCAGGTCACCGGATAGCTCGACAGCCGCTCGATCCGGTCGATGTTGGCCCCGGAGGCGGCGATCCGCCCGGAGATGCCCGCCATGGCGGCGGGATGCAGGGGCGCGCCGAGCACGGTGACGTGCAGCCGGCCGCGCCTGCGCTTCTCCCCGGTGTCGGAACCGGTGGAAAGCTCCACCTCCAGTCCCAGGTCTTCCGCGGTGCGCTCGACGGCGGTCCACAACGCACCGAGGGTGCCGCCGGTTCCGGTCGGGGTGTCGCCGGTGTAGGCGACGAGGACGCCGAGGGTGAGCCGGCCGCGGATGACGACCTGCTCGACGTCGGCGACGGCGACGGGGAAACCGGCCAGGACGGCGAAGAGCCGGGACGTGACGCCCGGGCGGTCGGGACCGGTCAACGTGATCAGGAGCGTGCGCTGGTTCATCGGTGCCTACGCTACTTGCCCGGGGAAACACCCGGGTAAGCGGTTCATCATCCGGACGCCCGGTGTTCGCGGGCCGCCCCGTTCGGGCGCCGCCCGTGCCCCCTCCGGCCCCTCCGGCCCCTCCGGCCCCGGCTCGGACTTGGACTCGGGTTCCGGCTCGGGCTCGGGTTCCGGCCTGGGCTCGGGTTCCGGCCGCTGACGGCCGCCTAGCCCGAGCCGAGATAGGCGATGACGGCGGCCACCCGGCGATGGGTGTCGGGGCTGTTCTCCAGCGCCAGTTTCATGAAGATCGCGTTCACGTGCTTCTCGATCGCGGAGACCGACAGGTGCAGGGTCCGGGCGATGCCGCCGTTGGACAGGCCGTGGGCCATCTCACGCAGCACGTCCAGTTCGCGGGGGGTGAGCTCGGCCGGCGGCGGGCCGCCTCGCACGCCGCGCTTGGCCAGCAGGCCCTCCACCACCTTCGGGTCGATCACCGATCCGCCCGCCGCCACCGACCGGATCGCGCCGAGCAGCTCGTCGATGTCCCCGACCCGGTCCTTCAGCAGGTAGGCCCGTCCCTCGGTGCCGTCCCGGAACAGGTCGAGGGCGAACACCGCGTCGGAGAACTGGGAGAGCACCACGACGCCGATGACCCCGAGCTCCCGTGCGGCGGACCGGATGCGGTGGGCGGCGTCGACGCCCTCCATGCCCGGGCGCACGGGATCGGCCGGGCTCGGCATCCGGATGTCGGTGACGACCACGTCGGGCCGGAACCGCCGGGCGGCGTCGAACAGCTCGCCGGCGGTGCCCACGGCTGCCACCACGGAGATCTCCCCGGTGGACTCCAGGAGTCGGCGGGTGCCCTCGCGCACCAGGTAGTGGTCCTCTGCCAGGACGACTCTGAGCGTGGCCGGAGTGGTCATGGGAAGATCCTGCCCGGTGGGAGGCTCAGCCGCATATGAGGTTGTCCGCACGGTGTGCGCCGTGCGCCTGGGCCGATGGCGTGCGCCGTGCGCTTGGACTGGACGTGTCGCCGCGCACCCGAACGGCGTGGCGGGGGCAAGGCTCCGTGGGGAACCCCGCCCCCGCCCCCGCGACGGGGACAGGGCCCCGGTGCGCGGACGGGGTACGGCTATGCGCGTACGGGGTACGGCTAGCGGAGGATCCGGGTCTTGACCTTCACGTACTTCAGGTCCACGCCGGTGTCGAGGCCATGGATGTTGAGGGTGTCGAGGCCCCCGCGGGGACGTCGATCGAGGCCGTGGCGAACTCGGCGGTCGCGGTGCCCCGGGCGCTGCCCCGGAGCCAGACCTTGACCTTGACGGTGGCGGTCTTACCGGGGTTCAGCCGGTCGAGCAGGCAGCCGACCTCGCGCCCGTCGGCCTCGCAGTACGAGCCGGAGGGACCGGTGATCCGCACCTTGTAGGCCTGCTTGGGGACGTAGCCGCCGACGTAGGCGATGTCGGTGTACCAGTCGCCGACGTTCTTGGTCTTGAGCGTGTAGGTGATCGTCCGGCCCGCGTACGCCCTGCGGGGGTAGTAGGCGGTCAGCTTCAGCGGCGAGAGCGGGGGAGCCTGCTGGGCCGTCACCGCAGCGTTCGCGGCCTGGGCCTGGAAGACCTGGGCGTTGGCGGTCTGGGGGGCGAGCAGCACGACTCCCGCCACGGTGATGGCGGCGAGGGCGGTCAGGGGCCGGCGCATGGTCACTCCAATGGGATGAGATCGTTGCGACCAGCATGCGGAGATCGACTTGGAATCCTCTTGCGGCTGACTGGCCGGGCAGGTGACGGCCAGACCGGTCAGCGGATGATCAGACGTGATCAGACGGAGGTCGCCGGACGCGTGCCGCCGGTGTCCCGCCGCCGGGGTGGGGCTCGGTGGCCGGGCCGTACCACCGGGGTGTGCGCCTAGAGTTCTCCGCGTGAACGGAGATCGGGACGCCGTCCTGCACGCGGTGAGCTCCGCCGTGCTCGCGGTGACCAGGCACCTGTCGGTCCGCGAGGTGCTCCAGGTGATCGTCCGCTCGGCGCAGCGGCTGCTGGACGCCCGTTACGCCGCGCTGGGCGTGCCCGACGACGAGGGGGCGTTCGCCGAGTTCGTCGCCGAGGGCATCTCCGACGAGGAATGGGCGGCCATCGGCCCGACACCCCGCCAGCACGGGCTGCTCGGCGCGATGCTGCGCGAGGGCGCCCCGATCCGGCTGCCGGACATCCGCCGGGATCCCCGGTTCGACTCCTGGCCGCGGGCGCACCCGGTGCTCAAGGACTTCCTCGGGGTGCCGATCCGCGACGGCGAGCAGGTGCTCGGCATCGTCTTCCTGTCCAACAAGCGCGCCCCCGGCGGGTTCACCGAGGACGACCAGCGGCTGCTGACGATGTTCGCCGCGCACGCCGCGATCGCCCTCACCAACGCCCGCCTCTACGAGCGCGGCCGGGAGCTCGCGCTGGTGGAGGAGCGCACCCGGATGGCCCGCGAGCTGCATGACGCGGTGACCCAGAAGCTGTTCTCGCTCCGGCTCACCGCCCAGGCGGCGGCCTCGCTGGTCACCCGCGACCCCGATCGGGCGGTGCGGGAGCTGGAGAGGGTGGAGCGGCTGGCCGGCGAGGCGCTGGCCGAGCTCCGCGCGGTGATCGTGGAGCTGCGCCCGGCCGAGCTCGACCGCCACGGCCTGGCCGAGACGCTCCGCAAGCACGTCCGCATGCTGGACCGGCTCCACCCGGCGTCGTTCACGTTCCGGCTGGCCGACGGCGACGCCGGAGACGCCGGAGACGACGGGGGCGCGCTGCGCGGGCTGGAACCGGAGACCGAGGCGGCCGTCCTGCGGGTCGCCCAGGAGGCTCTGCACAACGCCGCGCGGCACGCCGACGCGGGGGCGGTCGCCGTACGGCTGGGCGGTGAGGGCGGCAGGGTGGTGCTGGAGGTGCGTGACGACGGGGTCGGGTTCGACGTGGCCGCGGCCTCCGGTCGCGGCCTGGGCATCGCGTCGATGGGCGACCGGGCGCAGGCCCTGGGCGGGAGCGTGCGAGTGGCCTCGGAACCAGGCGGCGGCACGCTGGTGCGGATGGAGGTGCCCCGGTGAGCGCCTGTACGGCGGCGCCGGAACCGCGAGCGGGGGCGCCGGAACAGCGAGCGGGACAAGCACGGCATGCGGCGGCCGGGGACGGCGAGACGACGGGACGGCGGTGCGCGGGTGAGCGGCGGTGAGCGGGGCGGGACCATCCGGGTGCTGATCGCGGACGATCACCCGGTGGTCCGGCAGGGCCTGCGCACGTTCCTGGACCTGCAGGACGACCTGGAGGTGGTCGGGGAGGCGAGGGACGGGGCCGAGGCGGTGGAGCTGGCCGGGTCGCTCGCGCCGGACGTGCTCCTGCTGGATCTGAGGATGCCGGTCCTCGACGGCCTCGGCGCGCTGGCCCGGCTCGCGGAGCTCGGGCCGGCGCCGCGCGTGCTGGTGCTGACCTCGGTCGCCGACCGGGGTGACGTGGCCCCGGCCATGCGGGCGGGCGCGGCGGGCTTCCTCTACAAGGACGTCGAGCCCGCGGCGCTGGTCCAGGCCATCCGCGCGGTCCACGGCGGACAGGTGCTGCTGGCCCCCGAGGCCGCCGAGGCGATGCTGGCCGGGACCGCCCTCCCACCCGCGGCTCCGGCGGGACCGGTGACCCCGCTGACCGACCGGGAACGCGAGGTGCTCGCGCTGATCGCCTCGGGCCGCTCGAACCGGGAGATCGCCCGGAAGCTGGCCGTGTCGGAGAAGACGGTCAAGACCCACGTCTCCAATGTGCTGATGAAGCTGGGCGTACAGGACAGGACCCAGGCCGCGCTCTACGCCGTACGGCATGGCCTGGCCTGACGGTCCGGAGCCTGATGGTCCGAAGCCTGATGGTTCGGCAGTCGGGCGGCGGTGTCAGGAGCGTGCCGGCGCGTAGCAGAGCGCGGTGATCCCGCACTCGAACGGCTGGACGGTGACGCGCTGGAAGCGCTGGACGGCGCCGGTGGTGGGGAAGACGGGCAGGCCGGTGCCGATTGCGGTCGGGTTGACGATCAGGTGGATCTCGTCGACCAGGCCGGCGGCGATGAGGCCCTGCGCGAGGGTGGAGCCGCCGTAGGCGATGATGTCGCCGCCGGGCCGGGCCTTGAGCTCGCCGATCGCCTCGGCGAGGTCGCCGCCGGCGACGGTGGCGTTCTTCCAGGGTGACTCGGACAGGGAGTCGGAGACGACGACCTTGGGGGTGTCGTTCATCCAGTCGATGGTCTCCTGGGACTCGCTCTCGGGACCGGCCTCCCAGGCGGGGATGAAGCCCTCGGCGAGCTTGCGGCCCAGCACGATGGTGTCGACCGGCTTGGTCAGGGCGTCGAGGTAGGCGTTGAGGTCGTCGCTCCAGGGGAAGTGCATCCAGTCCATCTCGCCGTTGGGGCCGCCCATGTAGCCGTCGGCGGTGGTCTGGACCTGGAGCTTGAGCG
This sequence comes from Planomonospora algeriensis, assembly GCF_977012225.1. Classification (NCBI taxonomy): domain Bacteria; kingdom Bacillati; phylum Actinomycetota; class Actinomycetes; order Streptosporangiales; family Streptosporangiaceae; genus Planomonospora; species Planomonospora algeriensis. The sequence continues at coordinate 17,611 of NZ_CDRNDK010000024.1, forward strand.
TGCGCATGGGGGGCGTCCTTTCGAGGGGTCCTTGACGGTGTCGCGTCGAGTGCGTTCTCGGGGTCCGGCCGGGTTGTCCCGCCGTCCTGCTGAAGCAAGCTTGCTAAAAACAAGCTAGCTATGTCAACAGGTCTATGGCATAAAATTCGAAGCATGGCCAAGCGTGAGTTCGGACAGTACTGCGGGCTCGCCCGCGCGGTGGAGATCGTGGGCGAGCGCTGGGCGCTGCTCATCATCCGTGATCTTCTGGTCGGCCCCCGGCGTTACACCGACCTGCGCAACGGGCTGCCGAAGATCCCGACCAACATCCTGTCGGCCCGGCTCAAGGAGATGGAGGCCGCCGGTGTGGTGCACCGCCGCGTCCTGCCCCGCCCCGACGGCTCGGTGGTCTACGAGCTGACCGAGTACGGCCGCGACCTGGAGGAGGCGGTCATGCACCTGAGCCGGTGGGGCGCCCGGTCGCTGGGCGAGCCCCGTCCCGGCGAGATCGTCACCGGCGCCTCGATGGTCCTGGCGATGCGCAACACCTTCCGGCCCGAGGCGGCCGCCGGCCTGACCGCCCGCTACGAGGTGCGCATGGGCGGGACCGTCTTCCACGTGCGCGTCTCCGACGGTGCGCTGAGCGCCGGAGAGGGCCCGCTGCCGGACGCCGACCTGGTCATCGAGACCGGCATGGCGATCAAAGCGCTGATGGCGAAGGAGATCACCCCGGCCGAGGCGGTGGCCACGGGCGCCGTGCGCATCGAGGGCGACCCCGCGCTGCTGGAGCGCTTCGCCGAGGCCTTCGCCATCTGACCCCACCCCGGCCGCCGCCCCGGACGGAGCCCCGGACGGAGCCCCGGACGGAGTCGGCGGACCCGCTTGAGGACGCCGTGGTCAGGCAGGCGATTGGCCGGGCTTCACCGGGGGCGTCCACCCGCGTCCATCCGCGTCCACCCGTGTCCGCCCGTGTCCGCTTCGTCAGACGAGTTCGGTGATGGCGTGGTGGGCGGCCACGCGAGCGCGCCGTACCGCGTGGTCGAGGTCGCGCAGGGCCTGGCCGCGGGTGGCGATCTGACCCGAGGTGAGACCGCGGTCGTCGGCGACGCGGAGCGCCGCGGCGAGGCGGGCGGCCAGAGCCGCGACCCGGTGGGCGCGGGCGGGAGTACGCCGGGGGCCAGGCCCGTCGTCCGGGGGCGTGGCGTCCGGCGGTGGCCTGGCGGGCCGCTCCACGCCGAGCAGGGCGTCGGTGGCCGCGCGCATCGCCAGGGTGAGGGCCTGCTCGGCTCGGCCAGGGAGGGCACGTCGGGGACCGCGGTGGAGGCCTCGAACACGCTCCAGCGCACCCCGGAGTACGACGACCCGCGGCGGTCCGGTGCCGGGACCAGCCCGAGGCACCTGCCGGGGAGCACGGCGGTGACCGCCTGCCCGGCGTCGACGGCGGCGGAGGTGAAGGGGGCCGGACCGGTGAGGCCGAGCGGATCGCCCGCCGCGGGAAGGGCCAGGCGCAGGGCCGCCAGGCCGTCGCCCCTCAGGTCGGCGAGGACGATGCGGAGCGGGACGTCGCCGCCGGGAGTGGCGACGAGCTGGGGTCCGGCCTGCCGCTCCACGCGGTCGGCGGCCTGGTCCAGCCCCGTCTGCCCGGCGAGCCAGGCGTTGCCCCAGCAGACCAGCGTGGCCGAGATCGGTGAATCAGGGTGCACCGGTCCACGATATGCGCTCGTCCTGCAATAGGTTTTGATCCGAGCGATTGATGAGGAGGCGTGGCGCATGGGCGGTCAGGTGCTTCGGTTGCAGGACGTCACCGTCCGCAGGGACGGCGCGGTCCTGTTGCGGAACATCGAATGGACCGTCCACGAGGACGAGCGATGGGTCGTGATCGGTCCCAACGGCGCGGGCAAGACGACGCTGCTCCAGGCCGCCGGGGCCATGCTCTTCCCGACCGAGGGCGTCGTGGAGGTCCTGGGCGAGCGGATGGGCCAGACCGACGTGTTCGACCTGCGCCCGCGCATCGGGCTGGCGAGCGCGGCGCTGGCGGAGCGGGTGCCGGCGGACGAGAAGGTCATCGATCTGGTGCTCACCGGCTCGTATGCGATTCTCGGCCGCTGGAAGGAGGAGTACGACTCCGCGGACGTCACCCGGGCGGTCGAGCTGATCGATCAGATGGGCTGCGCCCACCTGATCCGCCGCCGGTTCGGCACGCTGTCGGAGGGGGAGCGCAAGCGGGTGCAGATCGCCCGGGCGCTGATGCCGGACCCGGAGCTGCTCCTGCTGGACGAGCCCGCCGCAGGGCTGGACCTGGGCGGCAGGGAGGACCTGGTCCGCAGGCTCTCCCACCTGGCACACGACCCCAAGGCCCCGACGATGGTCCTGGTCACCCATCACGTGGAGGAGGTCCCCAGCGGGTTCACCCACGCGCTGCTGCTCCGGCACGGCGCGGTGGTCGACCAGGGTCCGATCGACCACGTCATGACCGCCGACAACCTCTCGCGCACCTTCGGCCTCCCCCTCACCCTGGAGCGCGGCCTCGACGGGCGCTGGTACGCCCGAGCGCAACAGTTCTGATTCCAAGTGTGACTTGCACCACTAAGGAAAAGTAAAACCAAATATCATCCCAAGGACGAGAGCTCCATTCGACTCGACCGTCCGGAGTTGCCGATGGGACCATCGTTCATCGCCGCCCTCATCGTGGTGGCCGTCGCAGGGTTCGCACTGGTACGGACGGTCCGGATCGTGCCCCAGGCCACCGCCGGGATCGTGGAGCGGCTCGGGAGATACCACCGCACCCTCCTGCCGGGCCTCAACCTGGTGGTCCCCTTCCTCGACCGGATCAAGGAGACGATCGACCTGCGCGAGCAGGTCGTCTCGTTCCCCCCGCAGCCGGTCATCACCTCCGACAACCTCGTGGTCTCCATCGACACGGTGATCTACTTCCAGGTGGTCGATCCCCGGGCGGCCACCTACGAGATCGCCAACTTCCTGGTCGGCGTCGAGCAGCTCACCGTGACCACGTTGCGCAACGTGGTCGGCGGCATGGACCTGGAGCGCACGCTCACCTCTCGTGAGGAGATCAACAGCGAGCTGCGCGGCGTCCTCGACGACGCCACCGGAAAGTGGGGGATCCGGGTCAACCGGGTCGAGCTCAAGGCGATCGACCCCCCGGCCTCCATCCAGGACTCGATGGAGAAGCAGATGCGCGCCGACCGCGACAAGCGCGCCGCCGTGCTCACCGCCGAGGGGCAGAAGCAGGCCGCCATCCTCACCGCCGAGGGGCAGAAGCAGGCGGCGGTCCTCAAGGCGCGGGGCGAGGCGGAGGCCGTGGTCCTGCGGGCCCAGGCCGACGCGGAGGCGAAGGCGATGCGGGCCAAGGGCGAGGCCGACGCGATCGCGATGGTGTTCAGGGCCATCCATGAGGGAAAACCCGACCAGGCGCTCCTCGCCTACCAGTACCTGCAGACGCTCCCGCAGATCGCCCGGGGCGACGCCAACAAGGTGTGGATCGTACCCTCGGAGATGGGCCGGGCGCTGGAAGGGCTGGGCGGCCTGTTCGCGAACGTCTCCGGCGCCGCGGGTGCGGGCGCCGGCGGAGCGGGCGACAGGGGAGCGGGTGCGGGTGCCGCGGGTGCGGGTGCCGGGGGAGCGGATGCCGGTGACACGGGCGCCGCGGTGGGGCCTCCGGCCCCGGACGGGGAGGGTTCCCCGCCCGGATCGGACGGGGCGCGGAAGGACACCCCCGCCTCCGGCTGAGTTCCGGACTTCTCCTAGGGTGCGGTGAGTGCCGTGCACCGTCTGCGGGCGCGAGCCGTATGAGCGAGGAGTGCGTTCATGACGCCATGGGAGGCGGTCGCGATCTTCGCGGCCGGAATCGGGGCCGGGGGCGTCAACGCCGTGGTCGGCTCCGGATCGCTGATCACGTTTCCCACGATGGTGGCGGTGGGCCTGCCGCCGATCGTGGCCAACGTCTCCAACAACATCGGGCTGGTGCCCGGGTCGCTGACCGGGGCGCTCGGCTACCGCCCGGAGCTGAAGGGACAGCGCGACCGGCTGATACGGCTGGGCGTCGGCTCGGTGGCGGGCTCGCTCATCGGCGGACTGCTGCTGCTCCGCCTCCCGGCGAGCACCTTCGACGTGGTGGTGCCGATCCTGATCGGCCTGGCGTGCGTGCTGGTGATGGTCCAGCCGAAGCTCAGCGCGTGGTTGAGCACCTGGCGCGAGCACGCCCACCCGCACGGCGGTCCCTGGCTCTGGTTCGGCGTCTTCGCGGCGGGGATCTACGGCGGCTACTTCGGGGCGGCCCAGGGCGTGCTGCTCATCGGGCTGCTCGGCGTCTTCCTCGACGAGGGCCTGCAGCGGGCGAACGCGGCCAAGAACGTGCTCTCCCTGCTGGTCAACACGACCGCGGCGGTGCTGTTCGTGCTGGTCGCGGAGGTGGACTGGCGGGCGGTGGCGCTGGTGGCGGTGGGCGCGGCGATCGGCGGGTTCCTGGGCGCGAAGGTGGGCCGGAAACTGCCCGCCCCGGTGCTGCGGGTCTTCATCGTCTGCGTCGGCGTCGCCGCGATAGTCAAACTGGTGTACGGATAAAATCTACCCTGTATGGGTATGAATCAGGCATGAAAGGCGACAGGGTAGAGATCGTCATCGATGCCGGAGACACCTCACGGACGTACGAGGTCGCCGCGACGCGGGCGGGCCGCCGGGTGGAGATCGCCAACCGCCGCGGCGGCGTCGTCGAGGTGAGCGAGGTCACCCGGAGCGGTACGGCGGTGCGCACCGCCAGGTTCATGTCCAGCCGGGTCCTCGCCCTGGTGGAGCATCCGGCCGACGGCGGCCCCGACGACTGAGGCTCGAGCGGGTCCGTCAGGTCTGCGCCGGCTGAGGCCGGGGCGGGTCCGCCGGGTCTGCGCCGGCTGAGGCCGGGGCGGGTCCGTCAGGTCTGCGCCGGGCGGACCTGGATGACGCCGTCGCGACGGATCCGGGTCTCGAATGACGGCTGGGGCGCGGTCCCCGGGCCGTGCACGACGGCTCCGTCCGAGAGCCGGAACGTGCTCCCGTGCCAGGGGCAGACCACGCAGGCGGCCCCGCCCTCGGCGACCAGTCGCCCCTGGTGCAGCGGGCCGGCCAGGTGCGAGCAGTGGTCGGCGAGCACGGTGACCTCGCCGTCGACCCGCAGCACGAACAGGTCGATGTAGCCCAGCCGCCGGGCCACCGGCCGGCCGTCCGGCAGGTCGTTGAGGGAGCACAGGTCGTACCAGCCCAGCGGGACCAGATGGGCGACGGAGTCGGCGTGGTTGGCCCCGACGGCCTGCCGGTAGGCCAGGTGCCCGCCGAGGAAGCCGCCCAGGCTCGCCGCGCCCAGCCCGGCGTACCCCACCATGCGGCCGGCCCGCTCGCGCCCGCCGACCCGCAGCGCCAGCGAGGCGGCGTACAGGCCGAAGGCGGTCAGGTTGGTGACCGCGTGCACGAAGCCGACCCGCTGCTGCTCGCGGTGGATGACCGACCAGTCCGTGACGCCGGCGGCCACCGTGGGGAGCGCGGCGCCGAGCCCGGCGGTGAGCACCGTCCGCGCGGCCCGGGAACCGGTCCCGGTCACATCGATCATCGAGGTCGCCGCCCAGGCGCCCAGCACGAAGGTGGCCAGCGGCGGGTGGAGGGGCTTGCCGGTGGGGACGCCGTGGAGCAGGTCGCGCAGGCGTCCCGGCCCGATCCTGCGGCGCACCGCCTTGGCCAGGCCGCGGATCGGCCGGTCCAACCTCGACGACCGCTCGATCGGGCCGACGATGTTGATCGTCGAAGCCAGATCCTTGAGACTCCGACGCCCGGCCTGGACTGATTCCTTCACTCCCGCCCCCTCTCGACCATTAGGGACCTACCCGGGAACCGCGTTATGCACGCGCCAGATGTCCCCGGCGGACGGAGAGTTCGATGATCTCGGTGGCGTAGGCGCCGAGGGTCGGCGACCCCTCCTCGATGATCTTCACTTTCTCCAGCACCTGCTCCGCCGTCACCTTGTAGAGCGACCAGGTCCCGCCCTCGTTGTGGTGGTTGGCCATGATCGGCGCGATGCGGTCGAGGGCCTTGGCGAACCTGGCCTCGGGGGTCCTGCGCTCCTCGAACTCGTCCCAGAGCTCGCGCAGCCGTACCGCCTGGTCCTCCGGGAGCAGCCCGAAGATGCGGTCGGCCGCCTTGCGCTCGATGCCGAGCTGGGCCTCCACCGCCGGGGAGTCGTAGATGAAGGTGTCACCGGCGTCGATCTCGACGATGTCGTGGACGAGCAGCATCGCGACGACCCTGTCCATGTCGGTCCCCGGCGGCGCGTGCTCGGCCATGACCATGGCCAGCATCCCCACGTACCACGAGTGCTCGGCGTCGTTCTCCCGCCGCGACCCGTCCATCAGGGTGTTGCGGCGGACGATGCGCCGGAGCTTGTCGATCTCCATGGCGAAGGCGAGCTGGGCGTGCAGACGATCCTGTGCTGGAGGGGTGGTCACGCGCGCAAGCCTAGTGCGCGCGTGAGGCACTCTTCCGCCCGCCCACGGGCTCACGCGCGGCTGACGGTCACCGGCACCCCGTTGAAAACGGCGTTCCCCGAGGGGGCGTCGAGCGCGGAGGAGTCCGTCAGCACGTTCGCGCTGACCCCGGCGTGCTCGGCGGCGACCCGCTGGGAGGTCCCCCGGTGACCCCAGCCGTGCGGCAGGCTCACCACCCCGGGCATGATCGAGTCGGTCGGCTCCAGCGGCACGGTCAGCTCCCCGACGGCGCTGCGCACCACGGCGTGCCCGTCCAGGCCGAGCCTGCGCACATCGGCCGGGTTGATCTGCAGCGTGCAGCGGTTGCTCCCGCCGACCAGCGGCTCCACGTTGTGCAGCCAGCTGTTGTTGGAGCGCAGGTGCCGCCGCCCGATCAGCACCATCTCCGGCGGCGGCGCGGACGCCCGCTCGCGCAGCCGCGCGACGTCCGCCACCAGCGCGGCCGGGGCCAGCTCCACCTTCCCCGAGGCCGTGCACAGCACCTCGCCCAGCCGGGGCCGCAGCGGGCCGAGGTCGATCCCGTGCGGGTTGGCCCGCAGTTCGGCCAGGGACAGGCCGTGCGGGCCGAGCTTGAGCATGGCGTCCAGCCGCAGCTCCGCCCCGCTCGCGCCCTCCAGCCCGGCGCGCAGCTCGGCGGGGTCCCGACCCTCGACGGGCGAGCCGGGCGTCTCGACGGCCCGGCGCAGCAGCCGCTCCAGGATCAGCTCGTCGAGCACGGCCGGGTCGGCGTCCGCCCCCTGCCCGGAGGCGATCAGCGCCAGCCGGGCGAGGATCTCCGCCTCGGAGGGCCGTCCCGGCTCCGGCGGCAGCACCGGAGGGGAGAACCTGGCGTAGTCGCGCACCGCGAACGCCAGCAGGGAGAAGTCGTAGTGCGGCGAGTGCAGCACCGGGGGCGGGGGGAGGACGACGTCCGCGTGCCGGGTCGTCTCGTTCAGGTAGGGGTCGACGCAGACCATGAACTCCAGGCCGCGCAGCGCCTCCTCCAGCCGGGGCCCGTCCGGCGCGGAGAGCACCGGGTTGCCCGCCACCACGACCAGCGCCCTGACCTGCCCCTCGCCGGGGGTCTCGATCTCGTCGGCGAGCGTGGCCACCGGCAGCTCGCCGTTCGCCTCCGGCAGGCCCCGGACGCGGCTGCGCCAGCGGCCCGTGGTGTACGGCTTGCGCCTGCGCCCGGTCTCCGTGGCGGGGGTGGCGAACATGACTCCGCCGGGGCGGTCGAGGTTGCCGGTCAGCACGTTGACCGCGTCGACCAGCCACTGCGCGAGGGTGCCGAACTCGGCGGTGCACGTGCCGATGCGGGCGTAGACGGCGGCGGTGGGGGCTGCGGCCAGCTCCCGGGCGAGCCGGACGATGACGTCGGCGGGCACGCCGCAGGTCTCCGCCACCGCCTTGGGGGAGAAGTCCTCGGCCAGGGCGCGCAGCTCCGCCAGGCCCTCGACCTCGACGCCCACCGAGGTGAGGTCCTCGGCGAAGAGCGTGTGGACGATGCCGAACAGCAGGTGGGCGTCGGTGCCGGGCCGGACGAACAGGTGCTCGTCGGCGAGGGCGGCGGTCCGGGTGCGGCGCGGGTCGACGACCACGAGCCGGCCACCCCGCGCGCGCAGCGCCTTCAACCGGCCGGGGAAGTCGGGGGCGGTGCAGAGCGAGCCGTTGGACTCCAGCGGATTGGCGCCGAGCATCAGCAGGTAGTCGGTGCGGTCCAGATCGGGCACCGGGACGGCCATCGGGTCACCGAACATCAGGCCGCAGGAGACGTGCTTGGGCATCTGGTCGGCGGTGCTGGCGGAGAAGACGTTGCGGGTGCCGAGGGCGCGGATCAGCGGTGCGCCGTACAGGGCTCCGGCCATGGTGTGGGCGTTCGGGTTGCCGAGGTAGACGGCCAGCGCCTGGCGCCCGCGGGCCTCGGCCACGCCGGTCAGGCCCCGTTCGACGGTCTGGAACGCCTCCGCCCAGGTGGCCTCGCGCCACTCGCCGCCGGTGCGGATCATCGGGGCGCGCAACCGGTCGGGGTCGGAGTCCAGGCGGCCGAGGCTCGCGCCCTTGGGGCAGATGAAGCCCCGGGAGAACGGGTCGTCCGGGTCGCCCTTCACGGAGGTGACGTGCCCGGCGTCGTCGAGCGTGAGCCGCAGGCCGCAGACGGCCTCGCAGAGGGGACATGTCCGGTGGGCGGTTCGCATCGGCACTCCTGGGTTCGATGAACGAACCCATCATTGCCCGCCGCGGCCGCGAGGGAAAGCCCTGGAGCCGGGGTTCCGCTCGACCGGGGCGGAGGGTCTCGGGCCGGGGTTCCGCGTGGAGGTGGGGACCGGCCTCCGGATGAGGCCCGGAGGCCGCCGCTCGGCGGGTGCCCGGGCGGCAGGCGGCCGGATCCCGTCAGATGGGTGTTCAGGCGGCCCGCGGCAGGTGGTCCGGGTCCGGCGGCTCGGCGGATCCCCGGCCCGGCGGTCTGCGGGGAGTCCACCCGGTCTCGCCGTAGACGCGCTCGAAACCCGGGGAGAGCCCGGCGGGGGTGTGCGCCTCCCGGCGGACGACCTCCAGGACGACCAGGTTCGATCGGCGGGGATGCCGGGTGACGGCGACCCGGCGGGCGAAGCAGGCCACCGCGATCTCCTCGGCGTGCGCCCGGAAGTCCGCCGCGCAGATCCCTGCCCTGATCATGATCACCACCCGCTCGCCGGCGGCGGTGGGGGTGATCCGCATGATCAGGGGCAGCCGTCCCGACCTGGTGTGCAGGGGGGTCTCCATGCACACCCGGTGGATGCGGTGCCGGGTGGTCAGGCAGTGCAGCCGGGCACGGGCCCACTCGCGCCCGGAGCGGGTCGCGGCGGGGAACCAGACGGTGCTGGTGAGCGCGAGGAACGGCCACCACCTGCCTTCGCGCAGACCCGCGGCCACCAGCACCGCGACGGTGACGACGACGGCCGCCAGCAGGATCTCCGTCCGCCACCGCCAGAGCCGGACGGGGAGCGACGCCCTGCGGGGCGGCCACGGGGACTCCGGCGGGCGGTGGCGGTCGTTGCGGGCGTTACGCGGCGACATTCTCGCCCACGTCCCTGCCCGCGTCCCCTCCGGCGTAGATGCGCTCGGCCTTCTGCAGGTCGAACAGGGGGTTGCGGTAATGCCGGGCGCCGAAGCCCGTGCGCTCCACGCTCCAGCCGAGGCGGTAGGCCCACTCGTCCTGGTCCATGCAGAGTTCGTCGTCGGCGCGGTCGATCAGCCGGGCGAGCCGGGTCTTGATTCCGGAGATCCCATTGATACCTTGGACGTACATGGGAGGCTCCTTTCGTGGCGTGATGCGGAGCTCTTGTGAACGGCATCCGGGCCGGTGGCCGCCGGCCTGATGCATTTTCGCCCTTTCGGGGCTTTTTCTGATGCGTGCGGCCGTGAGCTGCGGCCTGCTTCTCCCCCTCGTCCCCTGGTCCGTCTGCCTCCCTGGAAACCGTCGGCGGCGTGTCCGAGGCGGTGCCGCCGGTCTCTCCCGAGTGGACGGATCCTCCTCTAATCAGATGCTCCCCCCGGGTGTCAAATGCTGCAATACTCTGATGCCAGAAATATCGAGAAACTTTCATAGAATCTCCGCTGCACGCCTCCGTGCAACTTGCACGGAGAAGGTAAGGCGCGGTCGAGGTGGAGACTGCGGGGGCGGGACGGTCCCCGTGTGGCCAGAGATGGTCGAGTTCTCTGGAAATCATCGGCATCCGCCGTCATGGCCGAAGAAAATCCCCATGGACAACCCTCCGCCGGGGAAAGGGTTGCGGCAAGCTCTCATGACGAGAATATGGAGAGAAGCCTCGCAGACCGCCGTGCAAATTGCAGTGTACGATGAGCGCGAGGTCCTGAATCATGGGTCCTTAAACAGTCCAGTATCGATACACCTTCATATCGATGAGGGGGTCGGACGGTGCCCGAGCGTGGCAGCCCAACCGTTCGCCGGCGCAGGCTCGGCCAGGAGCTCCGCCGGTTGCGGGAGGGCTGCGGTCTGAGCGGTGAGGACGTCGCCACGAGGCTGACCTGGTCGGCTTCGAAGGTCAGTCGCATCGAGAATGCCAAGACCATGCCGCGCCGGAGCGACGTCGAGGCACTCACCGAGCTGTATGAAGTGGATGAGGATCAGCGGCGGGAGTTGCTCGATCTTCATCAGGACGCGGCCCGGAAGGGCTGGTGGGAGAACTACTCGGACTCCCTGCCCCAGGAGCTCACCACCCTGCTGGGGCTGGAGGCGGAGGCGGTCTCGGCGCTGAACTGGGAACCCCAGCTGGTACCGGGCCTGCTGCAGACCGAGGACTACGCGCGCGAGGTCATTCGCGCCACGCAGCCGATCACTCGGATTCCGCCGGGAGAGTTCCGCAGCCGGGTCAACGCCCGTATGGCCCGGCAGGACCTCATCACCCGGAGTGCCGACCCGCTCCGGCTCTGGGTGGTCCTGGACGAGTCGGTGCTGCTGCGCCGCTTCGGCGGCGCCGCGGTGATGCGCGGGCAGCTCGAGCACCTGGTCGAGGTCTCGCGGCTGCCGAACGTGCGGGTGCAGATCCTGCCCCTGGGCGGGGAGCACCCGGTGAACACCGGCTCCTTCTTCCATCTCAAGTTCCCCGAGTTCCACGACGTCGTGTACCTGGAGTCGCTCTACAGCGCACGCTTCGTGGAGGACGAGGAGATGGTGTACGGCTATGAGATCGCCTTCGGCCATCTGCAGTCGGAGGCATATGGAGTCGACGGCTCTCGGGAACTCATCGAAAAGATCATCGAGGAGCGTTGGAGATAGGCAGTCTCCTCAGGCTCTGAGCAGCTGCCCCAGCGGGAACCGAGGGCGTTTCCCGTAAAGGAGATAGAGACATGCACGAAACTGACCTTTCGGGCGCAGCCTGGAGGAAGAGCATCCGTAGCGCGGCCAATGGCAACTGCGTGGAGGTCGCCCAGCTGCCGGGCGGGCGCGTCGGCGTCCGCGACAGCAAGAACCAGCAGGGTCCGGTCCTCGTCTTCACTCCGGGTGAGTGGGACGCGTTCGTCGGGGGCGTCAAGGACGGCGAGTTCGACCTGTAGGCGCGAAGGGGTACGGCCTGCACCCCGCAGGCAGGGCACAGGCCGTACCCGGTGGGAGACGGAAGGTCAGGGAGAGGTATCCCGAAGGGCGAGTCGTTCCGCTCACCGCGGCCGGGATGGCATGCTCGGAGGGCGATGAACACCTATACCCGCCGCCGCCTCGGTGTGGCCGCCGCCGCAGTCGTGTCCACCCTGCTCGCCGCCGCCTGCACCGCCGCGGAGTCCGCCGCCCCGGAGTCGGCCGCCGGCAAGCCCGCCGACAGGCCCGCCGAGCCGGCCGAGGCCACGCCGACCCCCGAACGCCGACCGTACACGATCTCCTTCGGGGGGGACGTGCACTTCGAGGGGGTCCTGCGGACCAGGCTGAACGCGAACCCGCGCACCGCGCTGGGGCCGATCGCCAAGGTGCTCCGCAAGGCGGACCTGGCCATGGTGAACCTGGAGACCGCGATCACCACCGGCGGCACCCCCGCCCCCGGCAAGCAGTACACCTTCCGGGCCCCGGCCAGCGCGCTGACCGCGCTGAAGGCGGCCGGCGTGGACGTGGCGTCCATGGCCAACAACCACGGCATGGACTACATGGAGAGCGGGCTGGCCGACTCGCTGGCCGCGGTCAGGCGCGCGAAGTTCCCCATGGTCGGCGTGGGCGCCAACGAGGCCCAGGCGTACCGCCCGTGGCGGACGACCGTCAACGGCAACCGGGTGGCGATCATCGGCGCGACCCAGGTGCTGGACTCGGAGTTCATCACCGCCTGGACGGCGAAGGGGAGCAAGGGCGGGCTCGCCTCCGCCAAGAACGAGGCGCGGCTCATCCAGGAGGTGCGCAGGGCGCGCAGGAACTCCGACACCGTCATCGTCCACCTGCACTGGGGCACCGAGCTGCAGAAGTGCCCGAACGAGGCGCAGCGGAGCCTGGCCCCCAAGCTGGTCGCGGCCGGGGCCGACGTGGTGGTCGGCGGCCACGCGCACATCCTGCTCGGCGGCGGCTACCTGCGGAACGCCTACGTCAACTACGGCATGGGCAACTTCGTCTTCTACAACTGGGGGCCGGAGACCGGGCGGACCGGGGTGCTGACGCTGACGATCAACGGCCGCAAGGTCCTCAAGGACCAGTGGACCCCGGCCGTGATCCAGGGCGGCGTGCCGGTCCCGCTCACCGGGTCCGCCCGGCAGCAGGCCGTCACGAGCTGGAAGGCGCTGCGCGGGTGCACGGGTCTGGCGGCCAGACCCGGACAATCTGGCGATTGACCCGATAGCGCCTGACCTGACGGGATCTGACGGGCAAGATGGAGGGATGTCGTCCATCCTGCCCGCCGAGGAGTGCGGTGAGACTCCGCTGCGGCGCCAGCCCACCCAGCGACGGAGCGCACGGCGCGTCGAGAGGATGCTCGACGCGTGCGCCGAGCTGCTGGACGAGATCGGTTACGAGGCGCTGTCCACCACCAGGATCGCCGAGCGCGCCGGGGTCGCGATCGGTTCCGTCTACCAGTTCTTCCCGGACAAACGGGCCATTGCCCAGGCGGTGACCCGCCGCCACGTGGAGGGCTTCGTCACCCGGATCGGGGCGCGCTTCCTCTCCGAGGACTACGGCGGCTGGTGGGACGCGGTCGACGCGATCATCGACGAGTACGTCGAGATGAACCGGACCGTTCCGGGATTCCGCTCCCTGCACTTCGGCGACGTGGTCGACCTCAACATGCTCGATCCGGTGGCCGACAACAACACGGTCATCGCCGGGCGGCTGCGCGGACTGCTCCTGCAGGAGTACGGCCTGGCCGACAGCGAGGAGTTCGACCTGGCCATCCTGGTCGCGGTCGAGGCGGGTGACGCCGTGCTGAGGCTGGCCTTCCGGCGCGACGCGAACGGCGACCCGGCGGTCATCGGCGAGGCCAAGCGGCTGATCCGCGGCTACCTGAACCGCCAGTTCGCCAAGGCTTCGGCGCCGTAGGGGGTGTCGTAGGGGCGCCGTAGGCGATCACTCCGGACCTGCGCGGTTCCGGCGGCTCGCGGGGCGTCGCGTCGCAGGGGGCGTTGCAGAGGGGCGTCGCAGAGGGCGGTCAGCCGCGCCCGGGTCCCCGGGCGTGGCGGGGGAAGACCGGCTGATCGCCGAAGGGCCGGACCTTCTCGACGTGGGGGACGGCCGGCAGCCAGGGGTCCTCGACCGGGAGGAACCCCGGAGGCCAGAGACCCGCCTCCCGCACCTCGTCGGATCGCCAGGTCTCCCGGGAGTCCCTCTCCCGGCCGACGGACTGCGGCGTCCCGGACCGGCCGACCGCCTGGCCCGGCGACACGGCGGACGGCGCGCCCGCTCTCGCGGAGCGGGATCTCGCCCGCTCCCGCCGGTTCTCGTGCTCCGCCGCCCTGCTCCGCCTCTCGCGGGCGTCCGCGGGTGCGGGGGTGAACGCCGCGGGCACCGAGGTCTCACGACGACTGGCCGGGGAGCGGCCCGAAGCGGAGCAGAGCGGGCGGGCGGGCGTCGCCACCGCCTGGGCGGCCAGGCGCGACTCGAGCAACCTGTCCTCCGCGGAGGCGAGCCTGCGGCGCGCCTCGTCGACGGCGTCGAGCTTCGCCGAGAGGTATCCGGCGCATCCGGGAACGATCACGGAGAGAAGCGCCGCGCACGTCAGGGTGAAGGTCATCTGCCTGGACATGCCCATCGCACCTCCTTCGAAAGGCACCGCTCCTGGAGCAGGAGGCGTCCGTCATATGCCCGCTTCCTACGGAAAAAAGCTCAGCGTGAGCAATTGTGTGCATGTAGTTGCGCAACCCATACCTGTCATTGGGCGGGCGGAACAGAGCCGCGCTCGGTACGCTCGCGGTGTGGCGCATGTGACACGTGGGCAGCTGGACCGGCTGCTTGAGCAGGCACTTATGGCCGATGATCACGAAAATCTCGCCCACCGGCTCGAAGAGCTGGCGGAGGAGTACGTGTCCGGCGACATATCGCGGGCGGCGATCCTCGTGCTCGCCGCGGAGGAGTGGCGGCAGGCGGGCAGGTCCGTGCGCGCCCTTCACTGCTTCCAGCGGGCCGTGGACGACGGCGGTGACGCGGGGGCCGACCCGAGGGCGGGGATCGCCGACACCCTCTTCGAGCTCGAACAGCCGGAGGAGGCGCGGAAGGTGATCGAGGAGATCCGGACCGGCGACGTCTCCCCGGCCACCGCGCTGACCGTCGCGGAGACCCTCGCCGCGTACGGAGATCCGCAGGAGGCCCACGCCTGGGCCACCCGGGGCCTCGGCGACGCGGTCGCGGGCGGGGCGGAACACGCCGCGCTCCTGCGCGTCCGCTACCGCATCCGGGTGGACCTCGGGCTTCCGGAGGACGAGCTGGACGCGCTGCTCGACACGTCGCACTGAGCGGGCCGCGACCTCGCGGCGCTCAGCGCCCGCTTCGGTTCAGGGGCAGGCCGGGCAGGAAATCGTCCAGGATCGGCAGCCGCCGGGCCTCGCGGCCTCCGGCTCCGTCCCCGGACCGGGGCGGTGCGCCGCCGGGGCGAGGGCCGGTCGGCACGACCTCGGCCTCCC
>NZ_CDRNDK010000025.1:0-32337 GCF_977012225.1 Planomonospora algeriensis
CGGGTCCGCGCCGGGGACGCCCGCCGGGCGGCCGTCCGGACCCGCGGCGGGCGTCCGGGGGGCGCCGGAGTCGGTGACCCGGATCAGCAGCTCGCGGGCGCCGTACTCCAGCAGGACCGTGACGGAGGAGCCGGGGGCGTGGCGGCGCGCGTTGGTGAGGCACTCCTGCACGATGCGGTACCCGGCCCGCTCCACGCCCGGAGGGAGCGGCCGGACGTCTCCGGCGGTCTCCGCGGTGACGTCGAGGCCGCTCCGCCCGATCAGCTCGCCCAGCCGGTCGAGCCCGGCGGTGGGGGAGCGCGGCGCGTCGTCGCGCAGGACGCCGATCACTGAGCGCATCTCGGTCAGCACGTCCTTGGAAGCCTGTTTGATCGTGGCGAGCGCGGTGCGGGCCTGCTCGGGGTGGTCGTCGATCAGGTGCAGCGCGGTGGACGCCTGGACGTGGATGAGCGAGATGTTGTGCGCGAGCACGTCGTGCAGCTCCTGGGCCATGGTCAGCCGCTCCTCGCTGACCTGCCGCCGGGTCTCCTCCCGCGCCGTCCGCTCCCGCTCCGCCTTGCGCTCCCTCCTGGCCCGCGCGAACTCGCCCGTGGCCAGCAGCACCCCCATGACGGCGGCCATGGCCAGGGAGTGCCACAGGCCTGTGCTGGGGACGGGCGCCAGCCAGGTGGTGTGCACGAGGAAGAACGCGTAGGCCGCCGCCGCCGCAGTCCATGCGGCCCGGCGGTGGCCCAGGACGAGGGCCTGGTGGAGCGCGATGGCCGGGCTGAAGAAGATCGGGCCGTAGGCGTGGCCCCGGGCGACGAAGACGACCATCGTGACGACGGTGACGGTCAGGGTGAGCACCGGATTTCGCCGCCGCCAGAACAGGGCGAGCGGCCCGGCGAGCAGCAGGACGACGCCGAGCGGGTCCGCCGGGAGCCGCTCGGGCTGGTTGCCCTGCGCCCCGTAGTTGGTCGCGACCTGGACGGCTCCCACGATCAGCGGGAGCATCCGGTCGGTCCAGCGGAGTCGGGTGCGCACGCCAGCACCCTACGCCCGCCCGTCTGACCTGCGCGTCCGTCCGGAGGGTCAGGCGCCGCTACATCTGCGGCGGTACATGAGGCTGACAACCCTGTCGAGGTGGGTAAAGCTGTGCGCGGGAGGACATATGATCACTCATCGCTCTGCCGTACCCCTCGCAGTGATCCTGGTGGCGGGCTCCACCGTGCTCACCCGGCCGGCCTCGGCCAGCCCACCGCAGACCCCGCAGCCGGTCGCACCGGCGACCGCGCCGACGACCTCGCCGGCGACCGGGAGACCGGGCGGGGAGCAGGCCGGGAAGGCCCCCGTCGCCGAAGGGTACGGCGGCGCGGTCTCGACCGTCGACCCGGACGCGAGCAGGGCGGCGCTGAGGATCCTGAAGCGCGGGGGCAACGCCGTCGACGCGGCGGTCGCCGCGGCGGCCGTGCTGGGGGTGACCGAGCCCTACTCGGCCGGACTGGCCGGAGGCGGGTTCCTCCTCCACTACGACGCGCGGCGCGGGAAGGTCCACACGATCGACGGCCGCGAGACGGCCCCGAAGGCGATGACGGCGACCTCGCTGGAGGGCGTCCCGTTCGAGGAGGCCGTCACCAGCGGGCTGTCGGCCGGGGTACCCGGCAGTGTGGCCCAGTGGGAGCTGGCGCTGCGCCGGTTCGGCACGCTCTCGCTCCGCCAGGCGCTGCAGCCGGCGGTCGAGGTGGCCGACCGGGGCTTCACCGTCGACCAGACGTTCCACGACCAGACCGCCGCCAACGCGGCCCGGTTCGCTGACTTCACCTCCACCGCGAAGCTCTTCCTGCCCGGCGGCGCGCCGCCGCGGGTCGGCTCCACGTTCCGCAACCCCGAGCTGGCCGAGACCTACCGCACGCTCGGCAGGAAGGGCCCCCGCTGGCTGTACGGCGGGCGGCTCGGCGAGGAGGTCGTGGCGACCGTGAAGCGGCCGCCGGTCACGCCCGGCTCCACCCGGAACGTCCGGCCGGGTCTGATGGAGCTGCCGGACCTGAGGGCCTACCGGGCGCTGGAGCGGCCGCCGACGAAGGTCGTCTACAAGGGCATGGACGTGTACGGCATGGCGCCCCCGTCCTCCGGCGGGTCCACCGTCGGCGAGGCGCTGAACATCCTGGAGGCGCTGCCGGAGGCCGGCCCGCACGAGTACCTGGAGGCGTCCCGGCTGGCCTTCGCCGACCGGGGCAGGTACGTCGGTGACGTCCCCGGCGTGCCACTGGCGGAGCTGCTCTCCGACGGGTTCGCCAAGGAACGCGCCTGTCTGGTCACCGAGCGGGCGATGGCCCACCCGGCCCCGGCGGGGGAGCCCGACGGGACCTACGGGCCGTGCCCGGCGGCCTCGCCGACCGCCCCGGAGACCGGCACCGCCGCCCCGGAGACCGGCACCGCCGCCCCGGAGGGCCCGGAGACCACCCACCTGGTGGTGGCGGACCGGTGGGGGAACGTGGTGGCCTACAACATCACCATCGAGTCCACCGGTGGCAACGGCATCGTCGTCCCGGCCGGGGTTTCCTGCTCAACAACGAGCTGACCGACTTCACCTTCGGTCCGGCCCCCGGCGACCCGAACCTGCCCGGCCCCGGCAAGCGGCCCCGCTCGTCCATGGCCCCGACGATCGTCCTGGCCGACGGGAAGCCGCTGCTGGCCCTGGGCTCGCCCGGCGGGTCCACGATCATCACGACCGTGCTGCAGATCCTCGTCAACCGCTGGGAGCTCGGCATGTCCCTGCCCGAGGCCCTCGCCGCGCCCCGGGCGACCCAGCGCAACACCGCCCAGACCCAGGCGGAGCAGGGGTTCATCGACCGCTACGGCGCCGAGCTGACCGGGCGCGGCCACAGCCTGGTCCTCAACCCGGAGATCGGCGCGGCCACGGCCGTGGAGTTCCTCGGCCGCGGCCGGCTGCAGGCGGTCGCCGAGCCGTCCCGCAGGGGCGGCGGCAGCGCGCTGGTCGTCTCCCCGACCCGCCGGTGACCGTGCCGGTCTGTTCCCGGCCGCCCGGCCGGGGACAGACCGGCGCGCCGCCCGTCCGGGGCCGAGCCGTCCGTCTTCGCCGCCCGCCACCCGTCGGCGGTCAGCGGATGAGCCGGTAGGCGCCGGGTCTCACCTTCCGGGTCCGTGCCCAGTACTCGAAGGTGAAGCCCGGCCAGGTGGTGCGGTTGACGCCGCGGGAGTCGAGGTACCAGCTCCGGCAGCCGCCCTCGTTCCAGACCAGGGCGGAAAGGCGCCGCTGGAGGCGGTCGTTGAAGTCGCGCTGCGCCTCGGGGCGGACGTCCAGGGCCCTGGCCCCGGTACGGGAGAGCAGCCGCAGGCACTCGATCACGTACCGGACCTGGGACTCGATCATGAACACGACCGAGTTGTGGCCCAGGCCGGTGTTCGGCCCGAGGAGGAAGAACAGGTTCGGGAAGCCCGAGACGGTGACGCCGTAGTAGGCCTCGACGCCGTCCTGCCAGGCGTCCTGGATCTTCCGGCCGTCGCGGCCGGTGATCCGCTGGTCGTTCAGCGCGTCCACGACCTTGAAGCCGGTGCCGTAGACGATCACGTCGGCCTCGGTCTCCCGGCCGGAGGCGTCGACGATCGAGCCCTCCCGGATCTCGGTGATCCCGTCGGTCACGACCTCGACGTTCTCCCTGGTGAGCGCGGGATAGTAGTCGTCGGAGAGCAGGATGCGCTTGCAGCCGATCGTGTAGTCCGGGGTCAGCCTGGCCCGCAGTCCCGGGTCGGGGACCTGCCGCTCCAGGTGGCGCAGGGCGAGCGCCTCGTGCACCTTCATCAGGCGCGGGTCGACGGTGAAGCCGAGCGCGCGGGTCTCCAGCGCCCAGTAGACCGCGCTGCGCAGCGCCCGGGCCGCGCCGGGCAGGGCGAGCAGCCGCGTGACCCGCTCCGGGAAGGCGAAGTCGGGCTTGGGCTGGATCCAGGGCGCGGTGCGCTGGTAGACGGTCAGGCGGGCGGCCCGTTCGGCGATCCTGGGGACGAACTGCACCGCGGAGGCCCCGGTGCCGACCACCGCGACCCGCTTGCCGGTCAGATCCACCGAGTGGTCCCAGGCGGCCGAGTGGAAGGCCGGTCCGCGGAAGCGCTCACGGCCCGCGATCTCCGGGAGCGACGGGAGGTGCAGCGCGCCGACGCCCGAGACGACCGCGTTGGTGGTGAACGCCTCACCGTCGGCGGTGCCGACCCGCCAGTGGCGGGCCGCGTCGTCGTACTCCAGGGAGACGACCTCCTTGCCGAACCTCAGGTGCGGGCCGAGGCCGTACTTCTCCGCGCAGGCGCGCATGTAGTCCCAGATCTCCTGCTGCGGGGAGAACATCCGCGACCAGCCGGGGTTGAGCTCGAAGGAGAAGGAGTACATGTGCGAGGGGACGTCGCAGGCGCAGCCGGGGTAGGTGTTGTCCCGCCAGGTGCCGCCGAGTTCGGTGGCCTTCTCCAGGATCACGAAGTCGTGGTATCCGGCCTCCTTCAGCTTGATCGCCATGCACAGTCCGGCGAAGCCCGAGCCGATGATGGTCATCCCGGGGGAGGTTCTCATCCCATCTCCTTATTGGACTCGATGTCCAATGTAACGAGCGGGCCGGTACGCCGTCCATCCCCGGCGCCGTCCGCTTCATGAAACCGACTGGTCGGTATTCCGGAGATCTCCGGGTACGCGAAAAGCGCCGAGGGCGAGGCCGTCGGCGCGAGCGGGCGTGCGTCGGGTCGTACGGCGGGGCGGTCGCCGCCCTGCCGTGTGACCGGGGGTGCGGCTAGAGGATCAGGTAGGCGGCGATGGCGGCGATGACCAGCACCACCACCACGCCCACCGCGATGGGGACGATCGGCGACCGCTGCTGCGGGGCGGCCTCCGGGTCCTTCCGCTGGGCGAACGCTCGGAACTGCTGGGTGTTCCCTGCCGGGTCGATCTGAGGGTCAGACATGGGTCGACTTTAGCGACACATCGCGACTTTTCAACCTGTGTTCCCGCACCCGGCCTGTCCCCGGCGTCTCCGCCCGATACTCCACCGCTTTCCGTCACCACGCCATCGCCACGCCATCGGCACGTCGTCGGCACGTCGTCGGCACGTCGTCGGAACGCAGGCGCCACACCGGACACCACGCCGACACCACGCCGGGTCGCCGACGGACCGTTGCGGGCGTGGCGAGGTCCTGGGGGCGGGACCGCGGGTACGGGCGGATAGCGTGGTGCCATGCTCCGGATCCTGTTCTCTCCGCGCGTGGTGGTGCTCCACCTCCTCGCGGTCGGAGCGCTCGTCGTGTGCGGACTGCTCGGCCGCTGGCAACTCGGGGTCTTCGAGGATTCCGGCAAGCCCCAGTCCACGCGGGACCCCGCCCCGGTGGCGGTGGGCACGCTGACCGAGGCCGGCCGCCACCTGGCGGCGACGTGATCGGCCGCCAGGTGATGGCGGAGGGGACCTTCGACGCCTCCCGGCAGCTCTTGGTGGCGCAGCGGGACGAGGGCCTGTGGGTCCTGACCCCGCTCGACCTGGGCGACGGCACGGTGATCCCCGTCGTGCGCGGCCGGGTGCCCGCGGCAGGGGACCCGGCGACGGCCGTGCCGCAGGGGAAGGTGACCGTGACCGGGCGGCTGCAGGCGTCGGAGCCGACCGACAGCGTGCAGCGCAGGACCCGGCAGCTGCCGCAGGGGCAGGTGCTGACGGTGTCGTCGGCGGAGCTGGTCAACCTGTGGCGGGGTGTGAGACTGCGCGACGGCTTCGTGATCGCCACCGCCCAGTCACCGGCCCCGCCCGTCGCCGCCGAGCCGGTCCACGCCCCCGCGCCGACACAGGAGGGCGTGCTCACCTGGCGCAATCTCGCCTACGCCGCCCAGTGGTGGATCTTCGGCCTGTTCGCCGTCTTCATGTGGTGGCATTTCGTGCGTGACGCCCTCCGGGGCGGGAGGGGAGCCCCGGAACCCGGAAACGGTCCGGACCCCGGTACGGATCCCGGTGCGGAGCCGGATCCCGCACCGGATCCCGCACCGGAATCCGCCTCCGGTGCGGGCTCAGGGGCCGGGCCGGAGTCCCGGCCGGCCGCCGTCTGACCCCGCGCGCACCCCCGCCCGACCCCGCATATCGTTGAACGTCTCCGCTCCCCGACCCGAGGTAGATGACCGTGGAATCCGCCCTCAAGCCCTTCCGAGTCCTGGCGTACGTCGTCGGCGTGATGCTGCTCGTCCTGACCGGGTGCATCGTGCTCAGATACGGCTTCGGCATCGAGGGGCCGTCGAAGGTCGTCTCCCCGATCCACGGCTTCCTCTACATGCTGTACCTGGTGGCCGCGATGAACCTGGGCATGAAGGCCCGCTGGTCGTGGCAGTACATCCTGGGCGTGATGCTCGCGGGCACCGTGCCGCTGCTCTCGTTCGTCTTCGAGCGCAAGGTCACCCGGCGCGTGGAGGCCGAGACCGCCGCGGCGGCCGCCTGACTCCGCGCGGAGGGCCCGTCCGCGACGCCGTGGGACGGGGTGCCGGAGCGCTGTGACGCGGAGGTCCGCCGGAGCGGGCCTCCGCGCCGGATCAGCGGCCGATGCCCCGCCTGCGGGCGCGCTTGAGCCGCTCCCGCTGGGAGGGGTCGAGCATCAGATAGCCGACGGCCGGGGCGGCGACGACGCCGAGGACGACCAGCAGGGTCAGCCAACCCGGCAGGAAGATCCACGAGAGCAGCACGGCTGCTCCGGCGCCGATCGCGTACTTCTGGATGGGCGACATCCTCAACATCCTCCGAACGCGGAGCGTGCGCCCCGCCTGGTGACATTCTGCGTCGCCCGGTCAACGTGTGGGCCACCCGCCCGGGTTCCGCCTGAGATATATCGTGTTCTGCCCGAGGGCCCCGCGGTCCGGCGGGTCAGCCTCGGGCTCTGAGTGCCTCGGCGACCCAGCGGGCCACCTTCGCGCCGTTCTCCGCGACCCTGCCGTCGGCGTCCTCCTTGACGCTGCCCCGCTCGTACTCGACCTCGGCGACGAGGTTGCTGACACGGAAGACCACGGTCACCTTGTAGGAGCCGCCGTAGAGCTTGCTCGGCCCGTATCCGCCGGTGATGAAGGCCTCCTCCCCGAGACCCTTCAGGTCCTGGGGCGGGAGGGGGGCGGGCGTGGCGCGCTCGCTCTGGTCGCGGGTGTCCTGCTTCCTTCCCGCGAGGTACTCCTGCGCCCGCCGCACCTCCGACCCGTCCTGCTTCTGGGCGACCAGGCGCACCCGCAGGTCGAACTTCTCCGAGCCGGGTTTGCGCCAGTCGGCGCTGTTGAGCCAGTTGCACTCGGCGGGCTCGACCTCCGAGCTCCTGAAGCCGGGGACGACCTCCCCCGCCTGCGCGTCGGTGAGCAGGCCGCAGGCCCTCGGAGCGGCGGCGAAGCGGCCCCTGGCGCCGGGGTCCGTGCTCTCGTTCTCGCCGGAACCGCTCAGCACCGGGACGAGCAGGATCCCGATGGTGACCGCCATGCCCGCCATCAGCACGCCGGTCAGCGCCACGATCGAGCGTGGGACGAGGACACCGCCCGGCCGGCCTGCGGGACGCGCGGCAGGAGGTACGGCGGAGGCGGAACCGGGACCCCCGCTGGAGGAGACGTCCCGGGGGGCGGGAGACGTGTCGCCCGATGGGCCGGGAGGCGCCGGGTCCGCAGAGGCGGGTACGGCGGAGACCGCCGGGGCGGCGGCGACCTCCGGTGCCGGTGCCGGTGCGGGTGCGGGTGGCGGCGTGGGGGTCGGTGCGGGGGCCGTCGAGGCGGAGGCGTGAGCCGGGACACCGGCTGCCGGGGGCTGAATCCGGAAGGGCACCGTCAGTTCGGGGGAGCCGGGCTGCGCGGATCCGGCCGCTCCGGGCGGGAACGGCGATGCCTGCGCCGGTTCCTGGGGCGGGAACGCGGGGGCCTGCGCCGGTTCCTGGGATGAGAACGGCGATGCCTGCGCCGGTTCCTGGGATGGGAACGCGGGGGCCTGCCCGGGTCCCCGAGGCGGGAACCCGGACGGAGCCTGCGGCGGGGCACCGGCCCAGGGCGGCTGCGGGACCGGAGTCGCCGGACCGGGGACCGCGCGGCCCGGTTCGGAGTCCGATGACGAGAAGGGGAAGGCGCCGCCCAGGTCGGAGGTAGGAGGCGAGGCGAAGGCGCCGCCGGAGGCGGGCGGCGAGACGGCGGCGTCACCGGAGTCGGAGGCCGGTGACGGGGCGTGGAGGGTGGGAGGCGCGGGAAGCGCGGGGAACGGTGCGGGGCGTCCCTGGGATACCTCCAGCAGGCCGTCGCGGAGCGGGCCCGGACCGGGGCGGAGGGCCGGGTCGCCCGCGAGGAGGCCGACCAGGATCGGGCCGAGCGGACCCGCGTTCTGCAGCGAGGCGCCGGGAGCAGGGGGCCTGCCCTCGACGGCGGTGAAGAGGGTCGCGCCCAGGGACCACAGGTCCGCGACCGGGCCGGTGACGCCCTCGGGAGCGGTGAAGACCGGCGAGCGGAGGGACGGCCCGGCCAGGACCACCTGATCCTGCGGTCCCATCAGGACCGAGCCCGGCCGTACGTCGCCGTGGGCCATCCCGTGCCGGTGCACGCTCATGAGCTGGTCCAGCACGGACAGGCCGATCCGGGCGGCCTGAGCCGGCGTCATCGGGCCGTGGCGTCCGATGACGAGCTCCAGGGAGGTCTGCGCGGGGATCCCGAGGCCGAGAGGGTCGGCGTCCGAGACGCCGGACCCCGATCCGGCGCCGGCGTGCCGGCCGTACGGCCTGGGGGAGTCTGCCTGATTCATCCGGCTGCCGCCCTCTGCTTTCTCAACGCGTCCGCGACCCAGGTAGCTGCGGTGTGGGCCCCGCTCTGGATCGCGGGACCGTCCTTGCTGCCGTCCACCACGGTGTACTCGACCTCGACGACCAGGTTGTCCACGCGGAACGTCACGTGGCTCCGCTCCAGCCTGCCGGTCAGGCGGTTCTCGTACACATCGTGGCCGAACGCCTCCTCCCCGACGGGTTTCACCGGCAGCGGACCGGTGCTCCTGGCGGAGCGGATCCCGGCGGAGATGCTCGATCGGCTCCAGACGAGCCTGCCGTCGGGGATGGTGCCGTTGCGCCGGTTGACGAAGAGCTCGTGTGCCTGCCGCGGGCTCCTGCCCCACTGCGCGACCGGGCCGGCCGGGGCGACCGTCAGCGCCGTCCCGGGGCTCGTCCACTCGCAGCCGCCCCCGCTGGTCGGCTTCCCTCCGCCCGCCAGGGCCGGGAGCAACTGCCTGACCCGGTCCACGGGAATCAGCCCGCACACGTCCACCGGGGCGGTGAAAGCACCGGGCTGCTCGCTGAGCCCCGCGGCGGGGGCCGGGGCCGTGGCGGAGGAGACGAGGCCGGTCACGCCCATGGCGAGGCCGCCGAGCACCGCCAGCGCGGCGATCTCGGCCGCCGCCCAGGCCAGGGGGCCACCCGGGCGCGGGGAGCGGGCTCGAACGCCGCTCTCACGCGGGAACCGGGCGGGGACCGCTCCGGAGGACGGCTCCGAGGGGATCCCGGGGAGCCCGCCGGTCGCATCCCGATGAGGGCCGGCCCCACCGGGCCGGGAGTCATCGGCGTCGACGGGGGCCGGCGAGGGGAGCGCGTGCCCGGGTGGGACCGGTCCGGGGCCGTCGGCCCGGTCAGGGACCAGCCCGGGGAGCCCGTGGCCGGAGGCGGCCGGTGCGGGGAGGATCGGCCCGGACGTGACGGATCCGGGGAACGCGGCGGCGGAGGTGTCCGCTCCCGGGAAAGAGGTCCCGGGAGCGATCGGTCCCGGGAGGGAGGTCTCGGGAGCAGCCGGTCCCGGGAGGGAGGTCTCGGGAGCAGCCGGTCCCGGGAGGGAGGTCTCGGAGGAGGCCGGGGCGGGGAGGGCCCCGGGACGGGCCGACGCGGCAGGGGCGGGCGCCGGGGGAAGTGCGGCGGTGGAGCGGCCCTGGGCGACGTCTTCCAGCATCCGGGCGACGGCCTCGGCGGACGGCCGGGCGATGGGGGACGGGGCCAGCATGAGCATCAGCAGCGGGCCCAGCGCGCCCGCGCGCTCCGGCCGCCGGGGCGGTTCGGCGAGCGTCCGCCTGATCGTGTCGGCGGGGGTGTCCGCGGGGTGCGGGGGCGTGCCCTCGACGGCGAAGTAGAGGGTGGCGCCGAGTGACCACAGGTCGGAGCGCGCGTCGCCGAGCGCGCCGCGCAACCGCTCCGGAGCGGTGTAACCGGGGGCGCCGATCGGGCGGCCGGTGCTCGGGGCCTCGCCCCCGCCCTCGGTGAGGACGATGCCGAAATCGGTGAGGAGGGCCCGGCCGTCCTCGGCGAGGAAGACGTTGCCCGGTGCGATCCCCCGATGCAGCACCCCGGCGGCGTGCACCTCGGACAGCGCGCCGAGGACGCCCGCGCCGACCCGGGCGGCCTGACGGGGAGGGAGCGGCCGCCGCTCCCGGACGGTCTCCTTCAGGGACGCCCCGTGCAGCAGCTCCATGACGATCCACGGGCGGTCGTCGTCGACGACCACGTCGTGCACGACGACGATGGAGGGATGCTTGATCCGGACGGCCAGGTTGGTCTCGCGCAGGGCGGCGGCGTGGAACGTCTGCCGCACGACGGGCCCGAGGCCGGACGGGATCCGTACCTCCCTGACCGCCACATCGCGGTGGTGAACCTCGTCGGTGGCGAGCCACACGATGCCGTCACCGCCCTCGGAGAGGGGGCGGAGGAGGCGGTAACGGCCCGCCAGCACTCGTGCGTCGATCCTGTTCACCCCGTTCACCGGCTGTCTCGCTCAGAAGGTCCACTGGCCCGTATCGGACAGCTTGTCGCGCTCAAAAGATAGCCATTCAACGGGATGGGGACCAACGAGCGAAGGTCCTCCTTTCCATCACGATCGTGATCACACGCCGCGGTTCTGTATCCATCGCCGCAATCCACACGGAGTGCACCCCGGTGTACGCGGAATCTTCACAATTCACCCCAAGTCATCTGCACGAGGCGCCTCTACTCTCCTCGTATGGCATTTCCCCAGCAACGACGTGTCCTCGTGGTGGAGGACGACGAGACGATCGCGCGGGCCGTACGGCACCGTCTCGCGGCGGAGGGCTTCGACGTGCGGGTCGCCGGGGACGGGGAGGGCGCGCTGGCGGCCTACGCGAAGGCCGAGCCCGACGTGGTGGTCCTCGACCGGCTGCTCCCCGGCCTCGACGGCCTGGAGGTCTGCCGCCGGATGCAGGCCGCCCGGCCGGTGCCGGTGCTCATGCTCACCGCGCTGGGGGAGGAGACCGACCTGCTGGTGGGGCTCGGGGTCGGGGCCGACGACTACATGACCAAGCCCTTCAGCATGCGCGAGCTGGTCGCGCGGGTGCACGCGCTGCTGCGGCGGGTGGAGCGAGCCTCGCAGCTGGCGGTGGACGACTCGGTCGTACGCGTCGGCGACGTCGAGATCGACACCGCCGAGCGCCGGGTCTACGTGGCGGGCACGGAGGTACGGCTGACCCGGACCGAGTTCGACCTGCTCTGCCGGCTGGCGGAGCGCCCGGGGCAGGTGTTCGAGCGGGAGCGGCTGCTCGCCGACATCTGGGGCTTCTCCGAGGCCGCGGCCACCCGGACGGTGGACAGCCACGTGCGGGCCCTGCGCCGCAAGCTCGGCCCCGGAGCCGTCCGGACCGTCCACGGGGTCGGCTACGCCCTCGTCAAGCCCTGACCTTCCCCGGAGCCGCACCCGCGTCGAGTCCTGACCGTCTCCGGGGCCGCGCCCTCGCCGAGTCCTGATCTTCCCCGGGGCCGCGCTCGCGTGAAGCCTGGGCCTTCCGTGAGCCGGCGGTCCCGGTGGCGAACCGATTCCCCCTTCCACCACTCGAACACTCCGGAATGCGATTCATCATGAGATCCGATGAAGGGACCACCCGGCCCGCCCGGCGGGGAACCGGTCCCTCTCCCTCCTCCCCGCCCGGCCCTTCCCGAAGCGACGCGGCCCGAAGCGACGCGGTCCGCAGCGACGCGGCCGGCCGGTCCGACGTCCCGGCGGAGGAGCGGGGGAGGCGCTGGCCGCGGCCTCTCGACTTCCTCGGCCGGATCAAGGCGAAGCTCGGCGTGGTGATCCTGCTGGCCGTGGTGGCGGCGTTCGTCGTCAACGAGGTCGGTATCAACGCCGGTTACTCACGGGACGTCCGGATCGCGGTGGCGGTGCTGTTCGCGCTCCTCATGGTGCAGTTGCTGGCCCGGGGGATGATCCGGCCGCTGCGGGAGATGGCCGCCGCCGCGCAGACCATCGCCAAGGGCCGGTACGGCCTGCGGGTCACGGCCACCTCCCGCGACGAGGTCGGCGAGCTGGCCCGGGCCTTCAACGCGATGGCGGCGGACCTGGGCGAGGTCGACCGGCAGCGGCGGGAACTGGTCGCCAACGTCAGCCACGAGCTCCGCACCCCGATCACCGCCCTGCGCGCGGTGCTGGAGAACGTGGTGGACGGGGTCTCGGAGCCCGACCCGGTGACGCTCGGTACGGCGCTCGCCCAGACGGAGCGGCTGGGGCGGCTGGTCGCCCAGCTGCTGGACCTGTCCCGGCTGGAGTCCGGAGCGAGGCTGATCGAGCGGGACGAGGTCGGGCTCGGCCCGCTCTGCGAGCAGGCGCTGCGTGAGGCCGTACTGGCGCGGGACGGGGTGGCGGCCCGGTGCGAGGTGCCCGCCGGGCTGAGCGTCCGGGCCGACGCCGACCTGCTGGCGCAGGTGCTGGCGAACCTGCTCGACAACGCGGTACGGCACAGCCCCGAGGGCGGTGTCGTGGTCCTGTCCGCCCGGCCCGAGGGCACCGGCGTGCGGCTGCTGGTGACCGACCAGGGGCCGGGAATCCGCGAGGAGGATCGGGCCCGGGTGTTCGAGCGGTTCTCCCGGCTGGACGCGGGGCGGGCGGCGGACCAGGGCGGAGCCGGGCTGGGCCTGGCCATCACGAAGGAGATCGTCGAACTCCACGGCGGTTCCATCCGTGTCGAAGACGGCGTCGGCTGCCGGATAGCGGTCGACCTTCCAGGAAGGATCCCGATGAGCACCCCTCCCGCCTCCGGCGGCATCTCCGCGGAGGAACCCCCCTCAGACGGACCCGGCGTCCCGGAGACCCCCGACCGCCTCCCGGGTGCCCCCGGCACACCGCCGGGTCCGGACGGTCCTCCCGAGGGCCGCTCCGCCGAGGCCCGCACCGGAGCCCCCGTCTCCTCCGCCGAGACGCGCACCGGCGCCCCTGTCGCGGGGACGTCCGAGCCTGCGGGGACATCCGCGCCCGCCGGGGCGCGCGTCTCCGCGGGGGTGGTCCGGACGCCGCTCCATCCTCCGGCCCACCCCGGGATCACGACCTCCCGGCCCCTGCAGGGGGGCCTCGGACCTGCCCCCGTCACAGTCCGGAACTGGCCGGGAGCGATCGGCGGGGTCCTGCTCGGCGGTTTCCTCGGCGTTCTCGCGGGCCTGCTCCTCGGTCTCGGCCTCGGAGCCGTCTCGCCCTTCCTGGGCATCCTGGCGGGAGTCGGCGCCCCGCTGGTCGCGGCGTTCGTCGGCACGGTGATCGGTGCCACCACGCCGTCGGACGGATTGTGGTCGGGCTATCAGCCGGTCACCGCTCCGTCTTCCGCCACTCCGTCCTCCGGTGGTCCGTCTTCCGCCACTCCGTCTTCCGGCGGTCCGTCCTCTGGCGGTCCGGGGCGGGTGCCGCAGAGGCCGACGGAGAGGGCGGGAGCAGGCCCTTCCCGCGGGGTGGAGGGACCGGTCCAGGGGGCGGCAGTCCGGCAGCCGGCCGCTCCCGCGGGGAGGGCGGCCGGGGGACCGCCCGGCGGGTACGTGGCTCCGCCGGTGTTCCCGCGCCCCGAGGTGCCGGACGCGCCGCGGTGGCTGCTCCCCGTCTGCGCGGCCGTGGGGCTGCTCGCCGCGGTCGCCCTGCCGTACAGCTCGGTGGGAGTGGGGCTCGTGCTGGTGGCGGTGGCGATGGGGACGGCGGTGCTGCCGGTCGTCAGGAAGCGGATCACCCCCTGGTCGGCGGCGATGGGACTGGTCGCCTACGGGCTGATCTCGGTGGCGCTCTTCCGGGACGCCGACTGGCTCGTCGGGCTGCTCCTGCTCGCCGGGTTCGGCATGGCCGCGCTCGCTCTGTCGGGGGCCGGGCGGGGCTGGCTCGGCGTGGCCAGGGGCGGGGCCTCGGTGCTGCTGGGGCTGCTGCCGGTGCCGTGGTTCCTGGCCGCGCAGCTGAAGGGGTCGGCGAAGGGGATGGCGACCCGCAGGGTGCTGCCCACGCTGGTCGGGTTCGGCCTGACCGCGGTGCTGCTCGGGATCTTCGGCGCGCTGTTCGCCTCGGCGGACGCGGTCTTCGACCGCGCGGTGCGGCGGCTGCTGTTCTCCCAGGACTGGGTGGAGACGCTGCCGCTGCGGGTCCTGGTCTTCGCGGTCTTCGCGGTCGTGGTCGCCGCGGCCGTGCTGGTGGGCCTGCGGCCGGTCGCCGAGCCGCAGGCGCCGAACCCGCGCCTGCGCGTCGGCCGCGGCCTGTGGGTGACCCCGCTGGCGGCGCTCAACCTGCTGTTCGGCGCGTTCGTGGCGATGCAGCTGACGGCGCTGTTCGGCGACGCGGGCTGGGTGATGGCCACCACCGACCTCACCTACGCCGAGTACGCCCGCTCCGGGTTCTTCCAGCTGGTCGCGGTCAGCGTCCTCGTGCTGGCGATCGTGGCGGTCGCGTCGGCGGTGGTCGAGACGGAGGGGCGCGAGCGCTGGCTGATGGCCGGGCTGCTCGGCCTGCTGTGCGCGCTGACCATGGTGATCCTGGCCTCCGCGATGTACCGGCTGGGCCTGTACGTCGACGCCTACGGCCTCACCCGGCTCCGTGCCTCCGTGCAGGCGGCCATCTGGTGGCTCGGCGGCGTCTTCCTGCTGGTCCTCGTCGCGGGCGCGCTGAGGCTGCTGCGGCGCGGCCCGGCCGGGTGGCTGCCCCGGACGATGGTCCTGATGACGGGCGTGGGCCTGCTGGCCTTCGCGGTGTGGAATCCGGACCTGCGGATCGCGGAGACCCAGCTCGCCGTCCGGGGCGTGGAGCGGCTCGACCAGCGCTACCTGGGCGGCCTGGGGGCGGAGGCCGTACCCGCGCTGGACCGGCTGCCGGAGCCGCTGCGCAGCTGTGTGCTGAGGGACGTGACCCGGGCCAACCGGCTCGACCGGCCGGACCCGTGGAACGGCTGGAACCTGGCGCGGGACCGGGCCAGGGAGGTGCTCGCCGCGCGGCCCGTCCCGCCGGGAGTGGTCCTGTGCCTGGACGGCTACTCGTCGTCCCGCCTGATCCCCGACCAGGACTGACAGGACCGGGCCGGGGCCGGCCGGGACCGGCCAGGACTTACCGGACTGACCGGACCGGCCGGGACCGACGGGAGCGGCGGGCCCGGCCGTGGCCCCACCCCCGGGAGAGGGCCACGGCCGGGTGCGCGGGTCAGGGCACCCAGTGGTTGCCGGTCACGGTGATCATGACCTGGAGCTGGATGCTGGCGGCGTAGTAGCTGTCGGTGGAGATCGGGGTGGTGAGCATCCGGTTCCACAGGGCGTCCAGCCAGGCCTGGCTGCCGGGGTCGGTCATCGCCGCCACCGCGAACGGGGCGAAGAAGGCGGGGGAGGCGTGGTCGGCCAGCGCGCCGCCGTCGAGCCGGTAGCCCGCGACGATCCTGCCCGGGTCGCCGCCCGTCTTGGCCTTGATCCAGGCGTTCAGCTTCCGCGCCGCGGCCAGGGACCTGGCGTCCCCGCTGGTCACCGCGTCGTCGGCGATCCGCCACGGGACCCGGCAGGCGTTCCACCAGAAGGCGCCGTCGTTGGCGCTCTCCAGCACCTCGCCGGGCGCGGGCCGGGCGTTGCCGTCGGTGTCGACCACGAAGTCGGGCAGCAGGCCGGTGGCCGGGGCGTACTTCGACTGCATGGCGGCGATGAGGTTCTGATGGTTGGCCCGGACGGTGTCCCAGGTCGCGTCCCCGGTCGCCTTCCGGAAGGCCCGGAAGTGGTCGATCATCCAGTCGGAGGGCCGGCTGATCCAGTAGTGCTCACCGCCGGAGCTGCTCCAGTCGCCCAGCTTCAGCAGCTTGGTGGTCGGGTTGAGCTCACCGGCCTTGATCGCGTTGATGTGCTTGACCGCGAGCCGCTTGTAGTCGTAGGCGCCGGAGCTCCCCCACTGCCGGTCGGCCAGGAGCAGGCCGTAGGCGACGTCCAGGTCGCCGTCGGTGGCGGAGTCGCCGCCGTTGACGCTCTTGCAGGAGGTGTCCTGCTCGGCGGCGAGCAGCCCGGGGGTGATCGAGGACGGGTGGGCGAGGACGTACTTCAGCAGGCCGTCGAAGATCTTCTTCGCGTCGGGGTCGGCCCCCGCCATGGTCGCGGCGATGACCATGCCGTAGCCCTGCGCCTCGGCGACGTAGGGGTGGTCGGCGTCGGGGGAGATGATCTGGTACCAGCCGTTGCCGCAGTTCTGCCGGACGAACGCGGCCTTCCACTTGCGGTAGTAGTCGACGACCTTCTGGTCGAGGGCGGCCTGGCCGCCGCCGGGACGGAGCATCCCGGAGGCGTAGGGGATCGTGTGCCCGCCGAACGGGACGCGCGGCCCGGCGGCCGTGGGCACCGGGGTCGGGGACGGGGTCGGGGTGGAGCCGCCGGTGGAGCCGTAGACCTCCATCTCGTACAGCGAGTAGCCGTACGGGGTGCCCCGGCCGGTGCCGTACATCCGGACGTAGCGGCCGGTGCCGGAGACGGCGAGGTCGTCCACGGCGCCGTCGCCCGAGGAGGTGGAGTAGACGTCGGTCCAGGACGAGCCGTCGGGCGAGACCTGGATCCGGTAGGCCCTGGCGTAGGCCGCCTCCCAGGTCAGCTTGACCCGGGAGACGGCGGCGGAGCGGCCGAGGTCGACGCGGAGCCACTGGGGGTCGACGCCCTCGGCGGAGGCCCAGCGGGTGGAGGCGTCGCCGTCGAAGGCCTTGACGGGCAGGAGCGCGGCGTCCTCATCGGAGGAGGAGGCGGCCGGGCGGCCCCAGGAGAGGAGGGAGTCGGCGGCGTGGCCCGGGGGCGCGGCCAGCACGAGCGCCGGCGCGATCAGTCCCAGTGCCAGGGCGAGGAGGGTCGAGGGGTGGCGGAGACGCCGCGGGCGCGGTCTCGCGTACATGGGAGCCCTCTCTGTCGTCGGCTAGCCTTGTCCGGCTAGTTAGGAAAGGTTCCTAATTAAGGGAAGATGGCACCATTCCTGACATGTCGCGGTCAATAGGCCGGAGGACCCAAATTCCCTCCGGTGCCGGGCGCGGACGGCTTCCGGGGACGGATAGGGTCCTCGGGAAAGCGGAGCACGGATCATCGCACGCAGGGCGGGGGAGTCGATGAAGGGGATCGTGGATCTCGACGCGGCCGTGGGGTCGCCGCTGTTCGGCGGGGCGTTCACCTTCCCGGTGATGGTCGCCCGCCGCAGCGCGCTGCGGCACAACATCGAGACGCTGGCGGCCTTCGCGAGCGGGCACGGGATGCTGCTCGTCCCGCACGCCAAGACGACCATGTCGCCCGAGCTGGTGGCGGCCCAGCTGGAGGCGGGCGCCTGGGGGCTCACCGTCGCCACCCCCAGCCAGGCGCTCATCCTGCGCGGCTTCGGCGTCTCCCGGATCATGATCGCCAATCAGGTCTTCGACCCGGCGGGGCTCGACGCCCTGGCGGCGCACCTCGCCGAGGACCCGTCGTTCGAGCTGCTCTGCTTCGCCGACTCGGTGGCCGGGATCGAGACGCTGTCGGCGCACGCCGGATCCCGGCCCTTCCGGGTGCTGGCCGAGCTCGCCACACCGGCGGGCGGGCGGGGTGCCGGACCCTGGAGGGGCTCCTGGAGGTCGCCGCGGCGGCCCAGGCCGCGCCCGGGGTGGAGCTCGCGGGCGTCGCCGGGTACGAGGGCACACTGGCCTCGGCCGCCGAGGTGCGGACCTTCCTGCACCGGCTGCTGGAGGCGCTGGAGCACCTGCGGGTCCGCCGCCCGATCCTGTCGGTGGGCGGCAGCCAGTGGTTCGACGTGGTCAGCCGCGAGCTCGCCGCCTGCCAGGCGACCGTCATGCTCCGCAGCGGCGCCTACGTCTCCCACGACGACGGCCACTACCGCGAGCACACGCCGTACAACCGGATCGAGGGCGAGCTGCTCCCCGCGCTGGAGGTCTGGGCGCACGTGCTGTCCGTGCCCGAGCCCGGCCTGGCCGTGGTCGGGCTCGGCAAGCGGGACGCGCCGTTCGACGAGGGCATGCCGATCCCCCGGGGGGTCCTCGCCGGGGCGGAGGTGACCAGGCTCTACGATCAGCACGCGGTCCTGCGGACCGACCCGGACTCGCCGGTGAGGCCCGGGGACCTGGTGTCGTTCGGGATCTCCCACCCGTGCACCGCCTTCGACAAGTGGCGGGTCATCCCGGTGGTGGACGACGACCAGGTGGTCGTCGACCTGATCCACACCTATTTCTGAAACTCCGCACTTGAGGACGGGTGAGATGAGCGAGAAGCTCGAACTGCGGACCGACGAGGGCGCCGCGCCGGTCGGGGCCTACTCGCAGGGCCTCGTGGTCGGAGACTTCGTCTACACCTCGGGCATGGGGCCGCTGGACCCGGCGACCGGCGAGGTCGTCGGCGCCGACGTGGAGACGCAGACCCACCAGGTGATGCGCAACCTCGGCGCGATCCTGGCCGCGCACGGCCTGGGCTTCGACGACGTGGTGAAGTCGACGGTCCACCTGCAGCACCTCAAGCGCGACTTCGGCGCCTACAACGAGGTCTACAAGTCCTACTTCACCACGCCCTACCCGGTCCGCACGACCGTCGGCTCCGAACTGATGGACATCCTCGTGGAGATCGACTTCGTGGCCTACAAGGGGCGTTAGAGTCTGAGCGACTGCGCACGGGGAGGCGGCTTGGACAGCTCTGTGTACGTCCACGTGGAGGACGTGCGGGGGGAGGGGCCGGAGCCGGTCCTCGACCGGATCGCCGGGTACGGCGTGACCGGCGTGACCGTGGCCGCGGCCTCCCGGCGGACCCGCGACGTCACCCCGCACGGCTCGTCCCGGGTGACGGTCCGCGGCGAGGGCGTGCACTTCGCCCCGCCCGAGGACCTGTTCGGCGAGCTGCGCCTGGTCCCGCCCGTCCAGGCGGGGGCGGAGGAGAAGCCGCTGGCGGGCCTGCGGCACGCCACCGCCGAGCGGGGGCTCCGGCTGCACGGCTGGGCGGCCTTCCTGCGCAGCGCCTCCCTCGGCGAGGCCTGCCCCGACGTGACCGTGCGCAACTGCTTCGACGACCTCGCCTCGGCCGAGGACCTGTGCCCGTCCCATCCCGACGTCCGCCGCTACGCGGTGGCGCTGGGCCGGGCGGTGGCGCGGCAGGGCGTCGACAGCGTGGTCGCCGAGGCCCTGCACTTCGGGCCCTACGGGCAGGCGTGCCGGCACGGTCGCAGCGCCGTCCCGCTCGGGCCGATGGACGCCTTCCTGTTCGGGCTCTGCTTCTGCGAGTTCTGCCTGCGCCGGGCCGCGGACCTGGGCGTCGACGCCGGGGCCGCGCGCCAGGAGTGCGCCAGGATCGTGGACGGCGTGCTCGGCGGGGACCCGCCCGCGCAGGGCGAGGTGACCCGCGCGGCGCTGACCGCCTACGCCGGGCCCGAGGTGGTGGCCTACGCGCGGGCCCGCTCCGAGACGGTGACCTCGCTGGTCTCCGAGGTCTCGGCGGCGGTCTCGGCCGAGGGCTCCCGGCTGGTCTTCCTGGACGGCACCGGGTCGGTGAAGGGCTACGCCGACGGACTGCCCTCCTCCGGCCTGGCCGCGCACGACTCCTGGCAGCTCGGCGTGGACCTGGTCGCGCTGGGCGACCTGGTGCCCTCGCTCGGCGTGCCGGCCTACGCCCGCGACGCGGCCAGGGTGGCCGACGACGTGGCGGCCTACCGGCGCTCGACCGGCAAGGACCGGGAGCTGCGGGTGGTGCTCCGGCCGGGCCCGCCCGACACCGACTCGGCCGACCGCCTCGCCGCGAAGGTCCGGGCCGTCCGGGCAGCCGGGGCCGGCGCGGTCGACTTCTTCGCCTACGGGCTCCTGCCGTACCCGATCCTGGACCGGATCCCGGGCGCGCTCACGGGCTGAGCCCGTACGGCCCGCGCGTTCCCGGCAGGCCCGCGGGTTCCGTACCGGAGCGGCTCCGGAGCGGCTCAGCCGGGGTTCCGGGGGAGCGTCACGGGGAGGCTCCGCCGAGGACGGTCCGGACCGCCTCGGCGGCGAAGCCGTCGTCGACGGGGAGCCCTCGGAAGACCGCCCGCAGCCACACCGCGCCGCCCAGCAGATCCATGATCATCATGGGGTCCGCGCCGTCGGCGAGCTCACCGCGCCGCCTGGCCCGTTCGAACACCCGCTCCTCACGGGCCAGGCGGTCGGCGAAGAAGCGGCGGGCGACGTCCGCCAGCTCGGGGTGGTGCACGGCGGCGCCGAGCGCGGCCACCGCGACGTCCCCGGCGGGCGGCCGGGTGAGCAGTGCGGCGACCTGCCCGACCAGCGCCTCCAGATCGCCCCTGAGGCTCCCGGTGTCCGGCGGCTCCACGGCGAGCACGTCGGCCTCGACCAGCGCGGCGGCCAGCAGCGCCGCCTTCGACGGCCACCACCGGTAGATCGTGGTCTTGTTCACCCCCGACCGCTCGGCCACGCCCTCCACGGTCAGCCCCTCGTACCCCTTCTCGGCGAGCAGGCCGAGCGTGGCCGAGAAGATCTCCTGTTCCCTGCGCGGTGCCATGGGGTGATAATAGCAACGCAACGGCGCGTTGCATTTCTTCGGTGCGGGAGGTCCGTCATGACGCCCATCGTCTTCGTCCACGGGATCCGGGTCAGCGCGACCATGTGGGACCCGGTCAGGTCCCGCCTCGACCGGCCCTCGGCCGCCGTCGACCTGCCCGGGCACGGGAGCAGGAGGGGAGAGCCCTTCACCATGGAGGCGGCGGCGCGGGCCGTGGCCGACGGCATCGAGGGCGTCGCGGGTCCCGGCGGGCGGGCCGTCGTGGCCGGGCTCTCCCTCGGCGGCTACGTGGGGATCGCCGCCGCGGAGCGGTTCCCCGACCGGGTGGCGGGGCTGGTCGCGATGGGCTGCACGGCCTCTCCGGGCCGCCGCGCCGGGATCTACCGGTCCGCGGCGTCCCCTCGCCCGCGCGCGACCCCGGGCTCGCGAACCGGATCAGCGCGTACGGCCTGCGCCGCCGTGCTGCCGGGTCCGGCCGGCGAGGCGCTGGTGGCGGGGCGGGGCTGTCCTGAGAGGTCGCGCCCGAGGCGGTCGAGGCCGTCGCCGGGCACGACCAGCTCGCGGCGCTGGCCGCGTATCCGGGGCGGGTGTGGCTGGTCAACGGCGCCCGCGACCCGTTCCGGGCGGACGAGCGGGCCTTCCTGCGGGCCTGCCGGAACGGCCGGCTGATCCACCTCCCGCGCCGCGGCCACCTGGGGGTGCTGGCCGCTCCCGGCCCGCTGGCCCGCCTGCTGGGCGACCTGTGCGACCAGGTGGACCCGGCCCCGCGACCGGGCGCAGCGGCCGGGGAGCCTCGTGTGACCGCGTTCGCGCGACCGGATCCGTGAGATCGCGTTCGCGCGGTCGGACGGGAAGCCGCGGGATCGGGACGATCAGGATGAGCGGCCGGAGAACGCGGTCGCGACGCCGAGTCCCAGGTAGACGACCCCGCTGACGCGGCCGAGCAGCCTGGCCCGGCTCCGCAGCCGCCGCCCGAGCGCGCCCGCCCCCGCGGCGTAGACCATGTCGGAGAGCAGACCCAGGAGCAGCAGCGTCCCGCCCAGGACGGCGATCTGCAGCGGGACCGCGCCCGCCGCCGGGTCCACGAACTGCGGCAGGAACGCCAGGAAGAACAGGATCACCTTGGGATTGAGGACGTTGACGACCACCCCTTCGAGGAAGATCGAACGCAGCGGCTGCGGGGCGGCCTCCCGGACCTCCGCCTCCGGCCGACTCGTCAGCGCCCGCACCCCCAGGTAGATCAGGTAGACCACTCCGGCCCACTTGACCGCGTTGAACAGGGTCGCCGACCGGGCGATCACGTAGGAGAGCCCGGCCGCCGCCGCGGCGATGTGCACCAGGGTGCCGACCTCCACGCCGAAGGCGCTGGCCATCCCGGCCGCCCGGCCCTGGGCGACGCCGCGGGCGACGATGTAGAGGTGGTTCGGGCCGGGGACGAGGACCAGCGCCAGGGACGCCGCCGAGAACAGCAGGAGTGTGGAGAACGAGACCATGCCCCGACCATAGGCGGGGGACGCCCACCGGGAGGAAGGCCAATCCGGAGCGCCCGCGGCGGACCAATCCGGGCGTTCGCGGCGGGCCGGTCCGGTCGCGGGTGGTCCGTGGGATACTCGCCGACGTGGAGCCGCAAAAGGTGCAAAGCACGCTGGTAGGGCGACTGGGGGAGCTCGATCGCCTGCTCGCCGTACTGCGCGCCGCCGCCGAGGGGACGGCCGGGGTCGCCCTGGTCGGCGGGGACGCGGGCATCGGCAAGACGCGGCTCGTCACGGAACTGGCCGAACGGGCGCGGGCGGAGGGCTTCGCCGTACTCGTCGGGCAGTGCGCCGAGCTCGGCGACGCCCTGCCGTACCTCCCGCTGGCCGACGCCCTGCGCGGCGTGCGCGGAGAGCTGCGCGCGGCGCTCGACGCGCGGCCCGTCCTCGGCAGGCTGCTGCCCGGCGGCACCGACGCCGGACCGGAGAGCGCCTCCGCCCTCACCCAGCAGCAGCTGTTCGGCTCGGTGCTCGGCTTCCTGTCCGCCCAGCCCGTGCTGCTGATCCTGGAAGACCTGCACTGGGCCGACCAGTCCACCCGCGACCTGGTGGTCTTCCTCAGCCGGATGCTCCAGGGCGAGCGCGTCTGCCTGGTCGGCACCTACCGCACCGACGACATCCACCGCCGCCACCCGCTCCGCCGGGTCCTCGCCGAGCTCAAGCGGCTCCCCTCGGTGACGTCCGTCGAGCTGAGCCCGCTGGACCGCGGCGAGATGGCCGACTACGTCGCCCTGCTCGGCGGGACCGACGCCCGCATGATCGACGAGGTCGTCGACCGGGCCGAGGGAAACCCGTTCTACGCCGAGGAGCTCCTGGAGGCGGCGACCGAGGGCTGCTCGATGACCGACGGCCTGGCCAGCCTGCTGCTCTCCCGCTCCGAACTGCTCTCCGAGTCCGCCCAGCGGGTGCTGCGCGGCGCGGCCGTCGCCGGGCGGAAAGCCGACCACGACCTGCTCCGGGAGGCCTCCGGCCTCGACGACCTGGCCTTCGAGGAGGCCATGCGGGAGATCGTCTCGCGGGGGCTCATCCGCCCGTCCGGCGAGTACGGCTACGCCTTCCGCCACGCCCTGCTCCAGGAGGCCGTCTACACCGACCTGCTGCCCGGCGAGCGGACCCGCCTGCACGCCGAGTTCGCCCGGCTGCTGACCGAGCGGAACGCCAGCGCCGCCGAACTCGCCCACCACTACCTGGCGGCCCACGACCTCGCCGGAGCGCTGGCCGCCTCGGTCGAGGCGGGCCGCCGGGCCGAGCGGCTCGCGCCCCCGCGGAGGCGCACCGCCACTTCGAGCGGGCACTCGGTCTCTGGGAGCGGGTCGCCGACGCCGAACGGCTCACCGGGACGGACCACACCCGCCTCGCGCTGCGCACCGCCGCCGCGGCGGCCGACATGGGCGACAACCACCGGGCGGTCGCGCACGTGCGGGCGCTCCCGCCGTCGGCGGAGGTCTGCGAACGGCTCGCCTACTACCTCTACGACGCCGGCCAGGAGACGGAGGCGCTGGAGATCGCCCAGGCGGCCGTCGAGGCGGCGTCGGAGGGGCCGCTGCTGGGCCGGGCCCTGGCGACCTTC
This sequence comes from Planomonospora algeriensis, assembly GCF_977012225.1. Taxonomy (NCBI): domain Bacteria; kingdom Bacillati; phylum Actinomycetota; class Actinomycetes; order Streptosporangiales; family Streptosporangiaceae; genus Planomonospora; species Planomonospora algeriensis. The sequence continues at coordinate 23,839 of NZ_CDRNDK010000025.1, forward strand.
GCCCGGACCGTCTTCTGGACCGCGCGGCACGACGAAGCCGAGCCGCTGGCCGGGCGGGCCCTGCAGGTGGCCCGCGCGGCCGGGGCCCGGGACGCGGAGAAGAGCGCACTGATCATGCTCGCCTCCTGCGCGGAGTTCGGCGGTGACCGGGACCGGGCCGAGGAGCTGTTCGCCCAGGTCGCGGCCGAGGAGTCCGGGGACCTCGCGATGGACCTGCGGGGGCTGTTCCACTACACCCGGATCCAGCTCGAGCGGGGCGCCATGGCCGAGGCCGCCGCTACCGCCGACCGCGGCATCCGGCTGGCGGCGGAGACCGGCCTGTCGTGGAGCACCTACGGCACGGACCTGCGGTTCCTCCGCTTCCTGATCCACTACACGGCCGGGGAGTGGGAGCAGGCCCGCGCCGCGGGCTTCGGCCGGCGGGTCGGCACGATCCCCGAGGCGATCCTCTCCTCGTTCGCGCTCTTCGTCGAGGTCGCCATGGGCCTGCCGGAGGTCGACGAGCGGCTGGCCTGGCTCCGGCCGTTCTGGCGGGACTCCCTGGTGGCGTACATGTCCCGGGGCCTGGCCGCCGAGCACGCCCTCTGGCGGGGTGAGCCCGAGCGGGCGCTGGAGCACGTCACCGCGGTGCTCGGCGTCCTGGAGCCCTCCGACACCGGCAGCATCCGCATCGCCGCGGTCGGTCTGTGGGCGCTGGCCGAGCTGGGCCGCACCGACGGGGCCGACGCGCTGCTCGACCGGGCGCGGAGCTCGGCGCGGACGGGGATGGGGCGCGAGGGTACGGCCTGGCTCCTGCGGGCCGAGGCCGAGTGGCACCGCGTCCACGGCCGGTTCGACACCGGGACCTGGCGCGCGGTGGTGGAGGCGTTCGACTACGGGTTCGTCTACGAGGTGGCGCGCTCGCGGTGGCGGCTGGCCGAGGCGCTGCTGGCCGCCGGTGACCGCGCCGCCGCGCTGGAGGAATGGGAGCGGGCGGTCAAGACCGCCGAATCGCTCGGCGCCCGGCCGCTGGGCGACTGCCTCGCCGCGCTGGGGCGGCGGGCGCGCTTCGGCCCGGTCCGGCGGTCCGAGCCGGAGACGGCCGGCCCCGACCGGACGGCGGCGTTGACGGGCCGCGAGCGGGAGGTGCTCGCGCTGGTGGCCGAGGGGCTGCCCAACCGGGAGATCGGCGAGCGGCTGTTCATCGCTCCGAAGACGGTGAGCGTGCACGTCTCGAACATTCTGGGCAAGCTCGGCGTGGCCTCCCGCACCCAGGCCGTCGCCGCGGCCCGCCGGGCGGGCCTCCTCTGAGAGGGCACGCCCCCGGGCCGGTGAGCGGACCGGCCCTCGGGTGATGAGAGGGCCTTTCCAGGCCGGCTCCCGGTGGAGGCGTACGGCCCCGCCCGGGGCCCGTCGACGCCGCCGTCCGGTCCCGGCGGCAGAGGGCGCCGACGGATCAGTCGCTCTTGGGGACCAGGTCGCGGACGACCTGGATGAGCTCGGCCGGGTCGAACGGCTTCGTGAGGTAGGCGTCCACCCCGATCTCCATGCCCCGCCGTTTGTCCTCCTCCTGGGCCCGTGCGCTGATCAGGAGGATCTTGATGTGACCGGTGCCGTCGCCGCTCCGCAACCGGGCGGCGGTCGTCCAGCCGTCCAGCCTCGGCATCATGACGTCCAGCGTGATCACATCGGGACGCACGTCCAGCACCCGGTCCAGGCAGTCCTGCCCGTCGAAGGCGGTCTCCACCTGGAAACCCTCCAGCGTCAGGTTGACCGCGATGAGCTGCCGGATGACCTCGTCGTCGTCCACGACCAGTATCTTGCCCAGAACCTCGTCCACGGCCGCCAAGCTAACCTCTCGGGAACGATCATGCGCGGCTTTCCGGGAGAGAGAGAGCGCCCGTTCGTCCGGGGACCGTTCAGCGGGCCGTTCCGGACAGAGGCGTTCGGCCGGCCGTCCACAGGTGAGCGGCAGTTTCGTGGGCTGTCCACAGAATCCGGCTCGGCTCAATGGTGATCATGTCGTTCTGCGGATCCTGGGCTCGGTCGTCCAACGAGCCCAGGAGGTCCGCACATGATCGTCGTTCTCACCGTCGCCGCCGCCCTCGCCGCAGCACCCGCAGGTGATCCGGGAGTCTTCCAGGTGCGGCCGTCGTGCTCAGAGCCTCTCCAGGGGCTCGCGGACCACGTCCGGCACTGGATCCCCGAGGAGGTGTGGGTCTTGATGACCGGGGCCTGCGAGGACGGGCAGGGCGCCGGGCTTCTGGATCGACGAGGCCCCTCGCTCAGCTGGGAGCCCGCGCCCGTCTGGCGAACCGGAAACCGACTGGAACCCGCGCTCCGACCGGCACCCGGGCTCCGGCCGGGTGGCGCCGCATCCGCAGAGGAGCCCGGACCCCGCCGCCCCGGAGTGGTGCACGGAGTGGTGCACGGAGAGGAGTCCGGGGAAGAGCCCGGAGCGGTGCCCGGAGGATGGCCCGGAGTCATGCCCGGAGGGAAGCCCGAATCCTGGCCTGGATCCGGGCACGGGTCTGGGCACGGGTCTGGGCCTCGTCCCGCGCCGAGGCCGAGAGAGCTCACACCGGCCGTGCGGCCGTCCGCACCGGGGCCTGAAGAACTCGCACCGGTGGAGCGGCCGTCCGTGCCCCGGCAGCGGGAGCCACGATCATCGGAGGGCCGGAAGGGCGGGTCATCGGCGAGGCCGCTCGGGATCCAGCGCCGTCTCACCCCCGGCCGGACGGCGGCGGCCGCCGCCCTGCGTCAGCTCGGCACGCCGTACGCGTGGGGCGGCGGGTCGGACAGGGGCCCGACCCGCGGCGGATTCGACTGCTCCGGACTCGCCCTGCACGCCTGGTCCAAAGCGGGCGTCCGGCTCACCCACTACACCGGCAGCCAGTTCCGGCAGGGCCGCCGGGTGCCGTTCTCCCAGCTCCGGGCGGGCGACCTGGTCTTCTTCGGAGGCGGCTCCGGTGACCCGACCCACGTCGGCGTCTACCTGAAGGACGGCACCATGGTCCACGCCCCCAAGACCGGTGACGTAGTCAGAACCGTGGACTTCACCGGCTCCCCCTACTACCGCGCCCGCTACCGCGGAGCCGTCCGGCCCTCCGCCCGCTGACCCTTCCGCCCCCTGAGATCATCTGCTTCGCCTAACGAGTGTCGAGCAGCCTCCGGATGCTGGTAACCTAATGACTCGTTGGCCCCCTTAGCTCAGGGGATAGAGCACCGGCCTCCGGAGCCGGGAGCGCAAGTTCGAATCTTGCAGGGGGCACCAACCGAAGGCCAGGTCAGACACCATCTGACCTGGCCTTTCGCTTGAGAGGCAGGTGTGATGGCCGGCTACCACACCCGCTGGGTGCGTCCCGAAACGCAGATCCAAGCCCCTGAGCGAGTGGCGATCCGTGAGGCGTTGGCCTTCGGTAAGGCGCTGTACGATCGGCGTACGGCCCTTGGTCTGAGCGTGGCCGAACTGGCTGAGCGGGCGGATATGACCGAGGACGAAATCGAGTGCATCGAGGAGGGCGGTACGACGCCCACCATCGCGTTGCTGCGGCACCTGGCCGCCGCTCTCGACGCTGATGTCCGCATCACTTCGGGTGACGACTTGGATTCCCTCTGGTTCGAGGCCCGCGCCGCGTGATCGATATGTGAGAGAAGCTTCAGATCGGCCCTGCCTCGAATGTCTTCGGGATGCGATGTCGCGTCGGCTTGTGCGTCGTGTGAGCGTTCGCCCCGTCTGTGAGGCGACTCAGACCGCCCGGAACTCGTCACGGCCACACATAAGGTCTCGCCGGGTCTGGTCGATACGGACAGAACGACGCTCGATCAGCTGATCCGGCGTACCGGCTGTCCGGTCAGGCGGGCGATGGTCTCGAAGTCGTTGTCCGCGTGCAGCACGGTGAGCTTGTGATGCCGGGCCGTCACCGCGATGAGCAGGTCGACCGGAGAGGCGCACTGGTGCCATCCCTTGTCTGCGAGATCGCGTTGCAGCTCACCCGCCTCCTCCCAGGCCGAATCGGGGACGACGTAGTAGGGGAAGGTCTCCTGGAGCAGGTTGCCCGCCTCGTAGAAGGCCGGTCGGCCGCCGACGGCGCGGAGATACTCCTGCCTGACCGGTTCGCAGAGGCCGACAAGCCCGGCGGAGACGGTCTGGTCCCATTCGGAGCCGATCTGGCCGCGGTAGAAGCGGACCAAGGCGCTGGTGTCCGCGAGATACAGCTCCGTCATGCCACGTTCTGCCGCGTGCCGCCGTCCTTCTTCTCTATGGCCGAGAAGTCGATCTCCCCCTCGGCCACCATCTCGCGCATGCGGGCCACGGCCGCCGACCGTCTGCGCCGGTCGACGATCTCCCGCAGGGCGGCGTTCACCGTGTCTTTCTTGGACGAGGTGCCGAGCAGCCTCGCGGCCTCGGCCAGCGCCTCGTCATCAAGGTCGATCAGGGTCTTGGCCATGGCGCGCCACCTCGCTTGTATATACGAATTGAAATCAGTATATCAATGAGTGGTGATCCCTGAGGGTTTCCAGGCCGAGGCTCATGCGGGACGACGCGTCGGGGTCAGGGCCGTCCGGGGGAACGGGCCGGGGTGCGGAGAGCCGCTGCGATCCACGTGAACAGCGCGGGATCCTCCTCGTCCGTGCCGAGCGGAGTCCCGTTGATCAGGGCGACCAGGGACAGGTATCTGCCGTGGGTGGCGTCGTACCGGTCCTCCTCCCGGGAGTCTCCGCGTCGCAGCTCCTCGGCCAGGAGGAAGGCCGTGGACAACCGGTCACGTGACGCGGCCGTGGCCTGCTCGCCGACGGCCTTGGCCGCCGTTTCCATCATGCGGGCGAGCAACTCCTGCACTCGTGGGGAGTCCGCAGGCAGACCGGAACGATACGCCTCCGAAATCTCCTTCCCGACCTCCATCCCCTCCGTGTGGATGAAGTCCCACACCGGCGCGGAGGCCAGCCGGCGTCCCGGGAACGTGGTGTAAGTGTCCTGGAGATGGGACCGGACCGCCCGGCGGAACCCCTCACCCCGTACCAGGTCGGCCAGCTCGATCCAGGCTTCGAGCTGGGCGGCGGTGGGGTCCTCCGGCAGACGCGGCCGCATCGTCCGTAACCGCTCGACGAAGCCGGGGGGCACGTCGAGGTCTTCGCCGACCTCGTTCCAGAAATCGTCGACGAGCCGGTCACGCTCCTCGTCGGACATCGAGACGAGCTTGTGCATCAGGGTCGCCTGCGCAGCCGTACCGCCTTGCTTGACGAGGGTCCGCAGCACGGCCCGCCTGGCCCGGAGGGCGCGCTCCTGGCGCTCGACGAGCTCCAGGTGCGCCGCGAGGAGATCGTGCAGTGACGTCCGGCCGTCGAGCAGCCGGCGGATGTCGTCCAGGCCGGCGTCCAGGTCACGGAGGGTGCGGATGAGCTCCAGACGGGCGATCGCGTGGATGTCGTACAGCCGGTGGCCCGCCTCGGTCACGCGTGTGGGCGTGATGACCCCGGTGTCGGAGTAGAACCGGATGGCGCTGACGCTCAGCCCGGTCCGATGGGCCACGTCCCCGATCGGGTACAGCTCGTTGTCGTCCATGCCGCCACTATGGGATCTCAAGCGGCTTGAGATTCAAGCCCGCCCGCCACCCGGCTATGGCCGGGCGCCGCGAATTCAGATCCCGAGGGGGCGAAGCGGGCGTTACTTCCCGTTTACCAAGATCTGTAAGGATTCGTCATTCAAGATCAATTAAGGGGAATCCTGTGAGATCATTTGGTACGGCCATGCGCCGGCTCGGAGGGCTTGTGGCCGTCGCCGCCCTCGCGTCCGGCGGCCTTTCCTCGGGAGCGCAGGCCGCCCCGAATCCCGTCGTCTTCGGTACGGCCTCCGCTTCGCCGAAGACCCATACGGGCTCCTGTCCGGCTCCTGTGACGCTGTCCACCACGGTGAAGGTCAAGGCGCCGACGACGCTGAAGTACGCCTGGACCTTCAGCGACGGAGACAAGAGCCGCGTCAGAACCTACAAGGTCGGGGGCAAGGGCCTCAAGACCGTACGGCTGTCCACGTCGATCAAGGTCGCCGGCGACGCTCGCGGCTGGGGCGCGGTTCGCCTCGCCGGCCCGGTGAAGAAGACCTCTGGGAAGGCCTGGTTCGCCGTCACCTGCGCCGGTGACGACCGGCTGGCGGGCGATGTGTGGGACAGCGTGGGCACCTTCGCCGGGGAAGCGGACAGGCCGTCGGGTTCGGCCACGCCGTCTCCGTCTCCGTCTCCGTCCGGTTCGGCGTCTCCGTCTCCGTCCGGTTCGGCGTCTCCGTCTCCGACCGGGCAGAACCCGCTGCGGAAGGCCGTCATCGCCCTGGAGCGGACCACCACGTCGAAGTGCCCGGTGACCTTCAAGGTCCACGGCTACTTCGAAGGGCTCCCCGCCGGCGCGCAGACCGTCCGGTATCGCCTCGTGGGCACCCAGGAGTGGAAGACCGTCAACGTGCCGGCTGACCACGGCGCCGTCTTCTCCACCGTGTTGGAGACGATCGACTGGGACTGGGAGGCGTACAAGCCCTCGGCCCAGATCGAGATCGACCAGCCGAACGGGCTGAAGTCCAACGTCGTCTACTACTTCAAGTGCGGCCCGCTGCCCTCCGGCACGAAGATCGGTGACGCCGCTGAGGCGATCGCGCGGACCGGCATGGGCGGCCCGTTGGCCGAACTGGTCGCCGATGCCCACCTGGAAGCGGTCCAGGCCGTCTCCGGCGCGCAGGTCGCCCTCGCCAGCAAGAACAAATTCCACATCGATCTGAAGGCGGGCCCGATCACCTCCCAGGACCTGGCGGGCGTCCAGCCGTCCGGGTTCTCCATCGACGTACGCACGATGACCGGCGCGCAGCTCAAGACGCTGCTGGAACACGCGAACCCGAAGATCGGGGTGCTGACTCCCTCGGCTTCGCTCCGCTATACGCTGACCGGCGGGGTGGTCACCGAGCTCACGCTGAACGGTGCTCCGGTGGCCGACGCCCAGGTGCTCAGAGTCGCGGCCACCCACGGCCTGATGGGCGGGCAGGAGGGATTCCCGCACTGGCGCGGGACCTCCAGGGTGTACGGCGGACTGGACGACAAGGCGGCGCTGGCGTCGTACATCGCCAACCACTCGCCGGTCCGCGCGCCGAAGGGTGACCGCGTCACGCTTCGATAGGCCGAATGACGTCCGGCCGTCTCGCTCCGGCCGTCCCGGCGGACCTCGGAGACCAGCACGATCGAGCCCGGTTCGGCACAGCGCAGCACGATCGCGGTCGCGGTGCTTGTGGGGCGGAACCCCAGCGTGATCTCGGTCGCCGTGCTCTGCGCCGTCTGAGAGCGGAGCGGCCCGAGACCCCACCGGTACGGCGCGGCCGGGGCGGGCCCGGCCGCGCCGCGGTCAGTCGGGGTCGCTGAGGGCCGCGACGACGTAGTGGTGGATGCGGTCCTCGACCGGCCGCGGGACGTCCGTGAAGTGCAGGCCGATCTCCACGGTGCCGTCGTGCGTCCTCCGGTGGACGATGGTCGCGCTCAGGGACAGGGGCCTCTCTCCCGGCAGCGGGAGGTCCACCTCGACGAGATCGCCCTTCTGCAGGGAGCTGTCCGGCAGGAGGGCGCAGTGGAGGCCGGTGGTGCTCACGTCGATCATCTGCGCGGGGTGGCTGTCGCGGCCCAGGCGGATCCGGGTCTCGCCGCTGATCAGCGCACGGGGGGGCGTTGCGCCGCTCGAGCTGCTCGCTCAGCCGCGCCATGGTGGAGATCCGGCGGATCGCCCGGTCGAGATGCTCCTGCACCAGGTGGACGCTGGAGTGCTGCTGCCGGGTCATGACGCCGACCTGCGTGGTGGCGGTGTCGAGGTCGTCGACGCCGCCGGTCATGTCGGTGAGCGCGCTCGTCATGGCGCCGGCGTTCACCTCCAGCGAGCGGACGATGGAGGTGATCTCCTCGGTCGAGCGGGTCGTCGCCATGGCCAGCTCCTTGACCTCGTCGGCCACCACGCCGAATCCCCTGCCCGCCTCACCCGCGTGGGCGGCCTCGATGGTGGCGTTCAGCGCGAGCAGGTGCGTCTGCGCGGCCACGTTCGAGATGGCCCGGGCCATCCCCTCCACCTGGCGGAGGCTCACCTCCAGCTGCTCGACGGTGTCACCGGCCCGTCGTCCCCGCTCGACGACCTGCCGGGTGAGCTCGTCGGTGGCGCCGACCCGCTCGTCGATGACGTCGGCGGCGGCGCGCAGCTCCCCGGCCTTGCCGGCCACGATCTCCAGCTCGTTCATGGCGGCCGAGATGCTGCTGTTGATCATCCTCTGGGCGCGTTCGCGGGCCTGCTGCTCGTTGAGCCGCCGTTCGGCGTACGTGGCTTGGAGCTGCTCCTCCCGCGCGGCTTCGGCCTGGTCCAGCTCGGCGCGCTGGGCGGCGATCGTGTCGAGCATGGTGTCGATCACGAGGCCCAGCGCGCCGAGCTCGCCGCCGTGACCGGACCCCACGCGTGTGCCGCGGTCGTCGGAGGCGAGCGCGGCCTCGGCGGCCCGCCGGAGCGACC
>NZ_CDRNDK010000026.1:0-32170 GCF_977012225.1 Planomonospora algeriensis
GCCACGCGAGCGCGGGCGCGGCGGGACCACGGGTGATCTCGCGGCCGGGGCCGCCGATACGGTGGCCGGCGGGGTCACCGGTGGAGTCGCCGGGGGAGCTCCGGGGGCCGCCCGTGGGTGAGGAACCGCTGGTCCGCTGGGACTGGATCGGGCGCAACCTGCCCGTGCTCCGGGAGCTGCTGGCCGACAACGCCGTCATGGCGCTGGTCCCCGTGCTCGCCGGGCTGCTGCTCGCGCTCCCGCTCGGCCTGGCGGGCGTGCGCTGGCGCCGGCTCTACCAGCCCACCGTCGGCGTGATGAACGTGGTCTACTCGCTGCCCTCGCTGGCGGTCTTCATCGTGCTGATCCCGATCACGGGCCTGGCCACCCGGCTGACCGTCATGGTCCCGCTCACCTTCTACGCGATGGCGGTGCTGGTCCCGGCCGTGGTGGACGGGCTGGCCGCGGTCCCCGACCACGTCCGCCAGTCCGCGACGGCCATGGGCTTCACCCCGCTGCGGCGGCTGCTCCAGGTCGAGCTGCCGATCGCGGTGCCGGTCGTGCTCGCCGGGCTGCGGGTGGCGACGGTCTCCAGCGTCAGCCTGGTCAGCGTGGGCGCGCTGGTGGGCCGGGGCGGGCTCGGCTACCTGTTCATCGACGGCTGGCAGCGGCAGTTCCCCACCCCGATCATCGCGGGCATCGTGCTGATCGTGCTCCTGGCCGGGGCCGCCGACCTGCTGCTGGTCGGCGCGCAGCGCCTGCTGACGCCGTGGGCCGGGTCCCGGACGAGGGGGCGGGCGTGAACTGGCTGATCGAGTTCCTCGGCGATCCGGCCAACTGGACCGGCGCGGACGGCATCCCGGCCCGGCTGGCCGAGCACCTGGAGTTCGCCGGGCTCTCGCTGCTGCTGGCCATGGCCGTCGCGGTGCCGCTGGGACTGTGGATCGGGCACACCGGCCGGGGCGCGCTCCTGGTGGTGCTGAGCGCCAACGCGGCCCGCGCCCTGCCGACGCTGGGCCTGCTCGTGCTGATCGTGCTCCTGATGGGGGTCGGCACGATCGTCCCGGTGCTGATCCCGCTGGTGGCGCTGGCCGTACCGCCCATCCTGGTCAACGCCTACGAAGGCGTCCGGGGGGTGGACCCCGAACTGCGCGACGCCGCCTACGGGATGGGCCTGCGCGGCCGCCAGGTCCTGTCCGGGGTGCTGGTGCCGGTGGCGCTTCCGCTGATCCTGCTCGGCCTGCGCACGGCCGCCATCCAGGTGGTGGCGACCGCGACGGTCGCCGCCTACGTGGGCCTGGGCGGTCTCGGCCGCTACGTCATCGACGGCCTGGCGACCCAGGACTACCCGCGCGCCGTCGGCGGGGCCGTCCTGGTGGCGGGGCTCGCGCTGGCCGTCCAGGGATTGTTCGCGCTCCTGTCGCGTGTTTCGGTGTCACCGGGGGTGAGCCGCCGGCGGAGCGTCCGATAATCTCCTTTTTTCCTCCCGATTCAGAAGGGAATTGCGATGAAGCGCCTGCTCTGTACCGCGGTCATCGTCCTGTCCGCGGCGTTCACGCTCAGCGCGTGCGGGGGCGGCGACCCGCTCACCAGCGCGTCACCCGCTCCGGCGGGCTCCGGCTCCGCCGCCCCCGCCCCGGGCGGGAAGGTCGTCGTCGGCTCGGCCAACTTCCCGGAGAACGTCCTGCTGGCCGAGATCTACGCCCAGGCCCTGGAGGCCAAGGGCGTGCAGGTCGAGAAGAAGCTCAACATCGGCAGCCGCGAGGTCCTCTACGACCAGGTCAAGGGGGGCGGCCTGACGATCCTGCCGGAGTACGTCGGCTCGCTGCTGGCCTACGTCGACAAGACGGCCACGGCCAAGACCAAGGACGACGTCGTCGCCGCGCTCAAGGAGAAGCTCCCCGCCGAACTGGAGCTCCTCTCACCCGCCGCGGCCGAGGACAACAACTCGCTGACCGTCACCAGGGCCACCGCCGAGAAGGAGGGCCTGGCCACGATCGAGGACCTGGCCAAGGTCGCCAAGGGCTACGCGGTGGGCGGCCCGCCGGAGTTCCAGTCGCGCCAGGAGCAGAACTTCAAGGACGTCTACGGCCTGGAGTTCAAGGAGTGGAAGAAGACCGGCGCCGCCACCGCCGACGCCATCAAGGACGGCACCGTCCAGGTCGGCAACGTCTTCACCACCGACCCCAAGATCGTCCTCAACGACCTCGTCTCGCTCCAGGACACCAAGAGCGCCTTCGCCGCCGAGAACATCGCGCCGCTGGTCAACAAGGCGGGCGTGAACGACACGGTGCGGGGTGCGCTGGACGCGGTCTCCGCCAAGCTCGACACCGCCGGCCTGGTCGCGCTGATGAAGCGCGTCGCGGTCGACAAGGACGACGCCGCCGCGGTGGCCAAGGACTGGCTGACGCAGAACGGCCTGGTCTGACCCCTTAGGGTGGTCGGCGTGAGGCGGTGGTGGTGATGAGCGAGTTCACCGAGGCGATGGCGCAGGTCGCCGGGGCGGTGTCCGTGGTGACCGTCCGGGACGGGCGCGACGACGTGGGCACGACCGTGACCACCCTCACCTCGATCTCGCTCGACCCGCCGCTGGTCATGGTCAGCCTGGCCAGCGGCGGCTACCTCAACGAGCTGCTGCTCCGCCGCGACCGCTGGGCCGCCAGCGTGCTCTCGGCGGAGCAGAAGGCCGTCGCCAGCCGGTTCGCCGCCGCCGGCCGCCCCGGCGCGCGGCTGCTGCTCGCGGGCACCCCGCACCACCGGGGCCCGCTGAGCGAGGCGCTCGTCGTGGAGAAGGGCGTGACCGCCCTGGAGGCCGAGACGACCCAGGTCGTCCCCGCCGGAGACCACACCCTCTACATCGCCCGGGTCCTGGGCGTCGACTACGTCGATGCGGCCGCCGCCCCGCTCGTCCGGCTCCGCGGCCGCTACCGCGCCCTGGGCTGAAATCCGCTCGCCCGGATGACGCCGGCTCCCCGAGACGGATCTCAGGCCTGGTTCTGCACGGCGTAGGTGGTCTGGACGAAGCCGGCGCCGGGGACCGTGGTCGACCGGTGGACGAGCGCGATGTCTCCGTCGAGGGCGCCGAAGAGGCGCAGGCCGCTGCCGAGCAGCACGGGGGCCGTGGTGATGGTCAGCTCGTGCACCAGTCCGGCGCGCAGGAACGACTGCACGACCTGGCCCCCGTCGGCGTAGACGCTCTTGGTGCCGCGCTCGGCGAGGGCCCGCGTCAACCGGCCGAGGTCGCGGTGGACGGTGATACGGGGATCGGCGCCGTCGTCCAGGCGGGTGCTCAGGACCGCCACGTGCCTGCCGTCGTACGGCCACTGCTCGGCGCCGAAGGTGAGGGCCTTCTCGTAGGTGGCGCGGCCCATCACGACGGTGTCGATCCCGGTGATGAACTCCTGGTAGCCCATGTCGCCGGCCTGCTCCCCCCGGCTGGTGAGCCAGTCGATGTCGCCGTCGGGGCGGGCGATGAATCCGTCCAGGCTGGTGGCGATGAACACCGACACGGTGAACGGCTGCTGGGACGTCATGTCGTAGGTCTCCTCGGGGTCGTCAGGGCCGGTGGGGCTGGAGCAAGTGGTCGATGTCGGCGCGCAGGGCGTCGGCGAGGTCCTCCCCGCCGGTCACGGCCCACAGGATGAGCGCGCCGTTGTAGGCGACCTGGACCGCGCGGGCCAGCCGTACGGGGTCGGTGTCCTCGGCCAGCAGGCGGGCGGCCACGGCGTCGGCGAGCAGGCCGGTGATCTCCTCCCGTACCCGGCGGGCCTGGTCGGCGGCGTGCTCGCGGAACTCCGGATCGGTCAGGTCGAGCTGCAGGAAGGCCAGGCCGTTGGCCACCTCCTCGGGGGTGCGCAGGCCCGAGGCCAGCTCGGTCAGGGCGCCGTGCAGGGCCTCCAGGGGGGAGTCGTGCCGTTGACGTGCCCGCAGGAAGACCTCCCCGGCGCCGGCGGCGGCCCAGGCGGCGAAGGCCAGCAGCAGGCCGCGCTTGGACCCGAACCGCTGCACGAGCGCGGCGGGGGACAGCCCCGCCTCGGCGGCGACGGCGGCCAGCGTCAGGCCTGCCGGCCCGTGGGCGGTGATCGCCCGTCCGGTGGCTCGCATGATCGCCTCGTCACTGGTCGTGCGGGGTCGCGCCATGTCCGTCCTCCCTTCTCCCGCCCCGTCCGTCGGCGGACGCGCGGCCGGTGATCTCCGCTCGGGAAGGCTACCGCTCCGCGTCCGGTTTGTAAATGAACGTTCATTTACAAATGAGAGCGCCGCACCGCGTCGAGGCCGTCCGGCTCCGGCACCACGCGGGAAGGCGATCCGGCGCCCGCTGCGGGTGCCACGGATGTCACGGAATCCGGCCGCGGACACGGGGACGCCCCGCCGTACGGCTCGCGCCGGGACGGGGCGTCGACGGAGAGGATCCGGAGCCCGGGACGGGCTCCTAGCGGATCGTCCAGGAGCCGGGGAGCGTGAGCGGGCCGTACGACGGCAGGCCGAGCTCGGAGGCGAGGGCGGCCAGCGGGCCCCAGGCCTCCAGCCGGACCCGGGCGAGCGCGGCGGCCCTGTCCTCGCTGGACTCCGGCGGGCGCAGCCGCTCCAGCGGGTTCATCCGGGGGTAGGGGCGCACCGGGGCGTCGGCCGCGAGCCCGGCCTTCTTGCGGGCCAGGGCCAGGGCGTCCTCCAGCCCGCCGAGCTCGTCCACCAGCCCGCTGGCGTGGGCGTCGGCGCCGGTCCAGACCCGGCCCCTGGCCAGCTCGTGGGCGCGCTCGCGGGTCAGCCCCCGGCCCTCGGCCACCTTGCCCACGAAGTCGTCGTAGATCCGGTCCAGCCAGGCGTTGACCCGGTCCCACTGGGCGTCGGAGAAGCCGTGCGAGGGCGAGAACATCGCCGCGTTGGCGCCCTCGCGCACGGTCTCGGAGGTCACGCCGAGCTTCCCGAGCAGTTCGCCGATGACGGGCTTGCCGCCGAACACGCCGATGGAGCCGGTGAGCGTGCCGGGCTGGGCAATGATCACGTCGGCGGCCATGGCGACGAAGTAGCCGCCGGAGGCCGCCACGTCCCCCATCGAGACGATGACGGGCTTGCCCGCCTGACGGGTGAGCACGACCTCGCGCCAGACGGCGTCGGAGGCGACGTAGGAACCACCGGGGCTGTCCACCCGGAACACGACCGCCCGCACGTTGTCGTCGCGGCGGGCCGCGCGCAGGGCGGCGCAGACCGTGTCGGAGCCCATCGCGCCGCCGCCCATGGGGCCGCGCCCGCTCCGGCCGAGCTTGATCGGCCCGCTGCCCTGCACCAGCGCCACCGTCTGCTCACCGGGGTGCGGCAGCTTCCGGGCGAGCGCCCCCTTGTGGTAGCGGGAGACGTACAGGAGCAGGGCGTCCGCGCCCGCCTCCCGCCTGACCTCGTCGTAGACCTCGTCGCGGTAGGCGAGCCCGTCCACGAGGCCGGCCTCGACCGCCTCGGCGCCGATGAACGGCCCGGCGTCGACGAGCTCGCGGACCTTGGCCGGGTCGAGCCGGCGCCCCTCGGCGATGCCCGCGACGATCTGCTCGGTGACCGACTCGGCGATCCGGGCCACCGACTCGCGGTGCGGCTCGGTCATGCCCTCCCGGGTGAACATGTTCGCCGCGGTCTTGTACTCGTGGCGCTGGCCGAGCTGGTACTCGACGCCGAGCTTCTCCAGCGCGCCGCGCACGAAGCGCTGCTCCAGCGCGATGCCGGTCAGCCCGACGTCGCCCGAGGGCTGCAGGTAGACCCGGTCGAAGGCGCTGGCCAGGTAGTAGGGGACGGTGCCCGCGCCGAACTCGCCGAACGACTCGGCGAACACCACCGCCCGCTTGCCCGCCGCCCGGAACCGGAGCACCGCCTGGCGCAGCTCCTGCACCATGGCCAGGCCCAGGTGGTGGGTGCCGATCTTGACGACCAGCCCCTTGACCCGGTCGTCCGTCCTGGCCCGTTTCAGCCCGGACAGCACGTCGGAGAGCCGTGCCCTGCGCATGGACAGGACCGCGCTCAGCGGGTCGGCCGGGGGCCGGTCGATGAGGCCCTCGCTGAGGTCGAGCTCCAGGACCAGCGGAGCGGTCCGCCGCTGCCGGATCTTGTCGACGGTGTCGATGATCGCCTTCGTCGCGTCCATGGATTCACCCTAAGCGACGCTTTCGCGGCTCATGCGGTACGGCGTGCGTTCGCATACTTTCGTAGGGCGGAGACGGATCCGCCCGGGGACGTCCCCGCCAGGCGGCGCTTCTCGGCCGTCGCGAGCACGCCCTTCACCGTGCCCGTCCCCCCCGGCCCTGGCGCCGAGGTCGACCGCGCCGTGCGCCCAGTTCAGCCACGCGGCCAGCAGCTCGCTGTCCAGTACGGCGCGCTTCGTCCGCTTGGCGGGCTTGAGCACCCGGTAGGCGGTGCCCAGCGTGGAGGCGCGGGCCGCCTCGGAGAAGACCGCGCTGGCCTTGCCCACCAGGCGCAGGTAGCAGGCGAGCGTCTCGTCCGGCAGGTCCCCGGTGCCCCGGGTGAGCTCGGCGGCCCACCGCGCGGCGGTCAGGGGCCGCTTCGCCGTCCCCCGGGTGCACACCGCCCGCGCGGCGGGCGCGGCGGTCGGCGTGGCGGTAACGGTCACGGTGACGGTCACGGTGGGCAGCGGGACCGGCGCCGGATCGGCGGGGGAGGGGCTCTCCGGGCCGGGGGACGGCTGCGGGCCCGCGCTCGGGTCGGGGACCGGCTCGTCGGCGGGATCGTCCGGGACGGCGCCCTGCTCCGGGCCCGGAGGAGTGATCCCGGGTGCGGGGGTCCCGCCGTCGACCGCGACGGCCAGGTCGATCCGGGGCGTGCTCACCCCGGCGTAGGTGACCGGGCGGCCCGAGGCCCTGAGCCTGCCCAGGAGCGCGTCGGGGGCGTCGTCGGCGTCCTTCTGGGCCAGCAGCGCGAACGCGCCGGCCACGTGCGGGGTCGCCATGGAGGTCCCGCTGTAGACCTGGGTGCCGCCGCCGGGGACCGCGGAGTCGATCTCGACGCCGGGAGCGAACAGGTCGAGCACCGGACCGTGGTTGGACCAGTAGGGGACGTGGTCGTCGTCGGCGGTCGCGCCCACGGTCACCGCGCCGGAGAGGCACCCGGGGGCCCGGCTCCGGCGAAGCCCTCGTTCCCGGCCGCCGCGACGACCGCCACGCCCTTGGCCCGCAGGGCCTCCACCCGCTCCCGCATGGCCTGCAGCTCCGGTACGGCGTCGCACGCCCCGTCGGACATCCCGCCGCCCAGGCTGAGGTTGACCGCGACGAGGCCGGGGACGGTGTCCTTCAGCGCGGCGACGTGGTCGAGGGCGAGCAGGAGCGAGGACTCGTAGGCGGTCAGGCAGGCGGTCTCGCCCTCCCAGCAGTCGGTGGTCCGGCTGAAGACCTGGACGGCGATGAGGTCCGCGTCGGGGGCGACCGCGTGGGCGATGCCCGCGACGTGGGTGCCGTGGTCGCACAGGTTGACGCCCTCGTGCACGCACGCGGCCGTCTCGGCGTCGGCGGAGGCGTCCTCGGCCTGCCCGTTGGGGCACAGGGACTGCGCGCCGCCGTCCGTGGCGGAGAAGCACGCCTGCCGTACGACCTTGCCGCCCAGGGCGGGGTGGTCGGCGTCGACGCCGGTGTCGATGATCGCGATGGTCTGGCCCTGGCCGGTCGCCCCGGCGGCGTGCGCCTTGTCGGCTCCGATCACCTGCAGCCCCGAGGCCAGGGAGACGGGGGAGTAGGTGCGGTCCCGCCGTACCGAGACCACCCGGGGGTCGGCGGCCAGCGCGGCCAGGGAGTCGCCGGTCGCCTCGACCACGATGAACGAGGTGTCCGGCGGGTGGAGCACGACCTCGGACTCCGGCAGGGCCTCGGCCGCGCCCGCCACCGGGGCGGCCTCGGCGGGGGCGGTCACCTCGACGATGACGCGGGTCCCGTCCTCGTCGGCGGCGAGGCCGTCCTCCAGCTTCGGCGCCCGCGGCGCCGGGGTCCCGTCCGGGGCGGGCGTCCCGTCCCCGTCCGGGGGGAGCGTCGGCGGGGGCGTCCGGAGGCGGGGCCGGCGTCTCACCGGTGGCCGCTGTCTCGCCGGTCGCCGCTGTCTCACCGGCGGCCGGTGCCTCGCCGGTCGCCGGGGGCGGTACGGCGGGGCTCCCGGTGGCCGCCGGGGCCGGGGCGGCGGGGTCCTCGGCGACCGCGGGCACGGCAGGGGTGATGGTGAGCACGATCGCCAGGGCCACGGCAGCTCGAAGTCGCACACGTCCTCCGGGGGATGAAGCGGGCGATTCGGAGTCTAGGCAGCGGTTCGCGCCCGGTGAATACCCTTGTCCCGGATTCGTGGATCTTCACAGCAGATCTTCAGTGCCCCCGGCCGCGGGCCCCCGGTCGAGGGCCTTCCGGCCACGGACCCAGGAAGTCCGTCCGGGTCCCTGACTGCGGATCCCCGACTGCGGATCCCGGCCGGACTTCCGGGCCCGGACGCGGCTCGGCCCCCCGCGGCGTCACGCGCACGGAGGGCCGAGTGCCCGAAATATTACTTCAGGCCGTTGGCGATCGCGGTGATGAGCTCACCGTTGGCGGTGTCGCCGCTGGTCTCCCAGAAGAAGGCGCCGCCCAGGCCCTGGTTCTTGGCGTAGGTCATCTTGCCCTTGATGGTGCTCGGGGTGTCGTAGCTCCACCATTCGCCGTTGCAGAAGCCGTAGGCGGTGCCGCCCACGGTGCCGGTGGCCGGGCACTTGCTCTTGAGGACCTTGTAGTCCTCGATGCCCGCCTCGTAGGTGCCCTGCGCCGCGCCGGTGGCGGTGCCGCCCGGAGCCGCCTGGGTCACGCCGCTCCAGCCGCGGCCGTAGAAGCCGATGCCCAGCAGGAGCTTGCTCGCCGGGACGCCCTTGGCCTTGAACTTCTTGATCGCGGAGTCGGAGTCGAACCCGGCCTGCGGGATGCCCGCGTAGGAGGTCAGCGGTGAGTGCGGGGCCGTCGGGCCCTTGGGCGCGAACGCGCCGAAGTAGTCGTAGGTCATCGGCATGAGCCAGTTGAGGTCCCCGATGGCGCCGGCGTAGTCGGCGGCGTCGATCTTGCCGCCGTTGGAGCCGTCGGCGGTGGTCGCCGCGGTGATCAGGGCGTTGGGGCCGAACTCGGCGCGCAGGGCCCGGATCACCTTCTTGAAGGCGTCGGGGCCGCTGGTGTCACAGGACAGGCCGCAGGCGTTGGGGTACTCCCAGTCGACGTCGATGCCGTCGAACACGTCGGCCCAGCGCGGGTCCTCGACCAGGTCGTGGCAGGACTTGGCGAACGCGGCCGGGTTGGCCGCGGCCTGGGTGAAGCCGCCGGACCAGGTCCAGCCGCCGAAGGACCAGATCACCTTGATGTGCGGGTAGGCCTTCTTCAGCTTGCGGAGCTGGCCGAAGTTGCCGCGCAGCGCCCCGGTGTCCCAGGTGTCGGCGACGCCGTCGACGCTCTGGTCGGCGGTGTAGGCCTTGTCGTAGTCGGCGTAGGAGTCGCCGATCGCGCACTTGCCGCCGGTGGTGTTGCCGAAGGCGTACAGGATGTGGGTCAGCTTCGCCGCCGAGCCGCTGGTGACCAGGTTCTTCACGTGGTAGTTGCGCCCGTAGACGCCCCAGTTGGTGAAGTAGCCGACGATCTTCTTGCCCGACGGGTCGGGGTCGACGGTCGGGGTGACCGTGGGCTTGACCGTCGGGGTCGCCGTCGGGGTCGCCGTCGGGGTCGCCGTCGGGGTCACCGTGGGAGTCGCCGTGGGCGTGGCCGTCGGGGTGACGGTCGGCTTGACCGTCGGAGTGGCGGTCGGGGTGGGCTCGGTGGTGCCGCCGCCGCTGCAGGAGGCGCCGTTGAGCTTGCAGTTCGCGAGGCTCTTCACCCCGCCGGGCGCACCGATGAAGCCGAAGCTGAGGGAGGCTCCCGCCGCCAGGGACTTGTTCCACGACTTGCCGGTGAAGGCGTAGTGGCTGCCGCTCTTGCTCATCTCCGCGTCCCACGCGGAGGAGATCGAGGTGCCGGAGGGGAGGTCGAACTCGACCTTCCAGTCGTTGAGGGCGGTGCTGCCCGCCTTGACGGTGATCTTGCCCTCGAAGCCGTTGCCCCAGTCGGAGGTGGTCACGTAGGTGGCGGTGGCCGAGGCGGCGGCGCTCGCCGTGCTCATGGTTCCGATTCCCATGGGGACCAGCAGCGCTGCTGCCGTAACCAGAGAGCCGATGGTGATTCTTCGCAAAGATCGCTCCAGGTCAGAGAGTGCTTAGCCCCCGTACTCATAGGAAAGTTTCCTATTGATTCTGGAGCGTAAGACCATGTTCCCGCGAGGGTCAACGTTTCGGCGGCCCCATAAGCCGGACATAAGCCAGATTTAAGGTGCCCGGACACGGGCTGGGCCGGCCACGTCCGACGTGGCCGACCCAGCACCGCGGGTCGGGTCAGGCGATCTCGCCGCTGGGAGCCACCTCGACGTCCTCACCGGCCGGCTCGCCGGTCTCCTGCGGGGCGTCGTGCCGGAGCCAGAGGGCGCCGAGCGGCGGGACGCGCAGGCGGACGGAGTACGGCAGGCCGTGCCGGGGCTCGGCGACGGCCTCCACCTCACCGAGGTTGCCGATGCCGCTGCCCGCGTAGGCGTAGGCGTCGGTGTTGACGACCTCCGTCCAGGCGCCGCCGTACGGCAGGCCGAGGTGGTAGCCCTCGTGCGGCCCGCCGGAGAAGTTGGCCACGCAGGCCACGGCCGAGCCGTCGGGGGCCTGCCGGAGGAAGGAGAACACGTTGCCCGGCGCGTCGTCGGCGTCGATCCAGCGGAACCCCTCGGGCGAGGTGTCCAGCCGCCACATGGCCGGAGTCTCCCGGTAGACCCGGTTGAGGTCGCGCACCAGCTGCTGGACGCCCTTGTGCCCGTCGAACTGCAGCATCCACCAGTCGAGCCCGCGTTCCTCGGACCACTCGGCCCCCTGGCCGAACTCGCCGCCCATGAACAGCAGCTGCTTGCCGGGGTGGGCCCACATGAACGCCAGCAGCGCGCGCAGGTTGGCGAAGCGCTGCCACTCGTCGCCGGGCATCTTGCCCAGCAGCGAGCCCTTGCCGTGCACCACCTCGTCGTGCGAGAGCGGCAGCACGAAGTTCTCCGAGTAGGCGTACATCAGGGAGAACGTCATCTGGTGGTGGTGGTACTGCCGGAAGACCGGCTCGTGCTTCAGGTAGGCCAGCGTGTCGTGCATCCAGCCCATGTTCCACTTGAACCCGAAGCCCAGGCCGCCCAGGTAGGCGGGGCGGGAGACGCCCGGCCAGGCGGTCGACTCCTCGGCGATCGTGACGATCCCCGGGGCCTCGCGGTAGCAGACCGCGTTCATCTCCTTGAGGAACTCCACCGCGTCCAGGTTCTCACGCCCGCCGTACTGGTTGGGGGTCCACTCGCCCTCGCGCCGGGAGTAGTCGAGGTAGAGCATCGAGGCGACCGCGTCCACCCGCAGGCCGTCGATGTGGAACTCCTTCAGCCAGTACAGCGCGTTGGCGACCAGGAAGTTGCGCACCTCCCTGCGCCCGAAGTCGAAGATGAGCGTGCCCCACTCGGGGTGCTCGCCGCGCGCCGGGTCGGAGTGCTCGTACAGGGGCGTGCCGTCGAAGCGGGCCAGCGCCCAGGCGTCCTTGGGGAAGTGCGCCGGAACCCAGTCGAGGATCACCCCGATCCCGGCCTGGTGCAGCCGGTCGACCAGGTGCCGGAACTCGTCGGGCGAGCCGAACCGGGAGGTCGGCGCGTAGTACGAGGTCACCTGGTAGCCCCAGGAGCCGCCGAACGGGTGCTCGGCCACCGGCAGGAGCTCGACGTGCGTGAAGCCCATGTCCCGGACGTAGTCGACCAGCTCGTCGGCGAGCCGCAGGTAGGACAGGCCGGGCCGCCACGAGGCCAGGTGCACCTCGTAGACGCTCATCGGCTCCTCCAGCGCCCGGCGGTCCGGACGCGCCCGCATCCACTCGCCGTCCTGCCAGCCGTACTCCGACCGGTCGACCACCGACGCGGTCGCGGGCGGCACCTCGGTACGGCGGGCCATCGGGTCGGCCTTCTCCCGCCAGACGCTGTCGGCGCCCAGGACGGCGAACTTGTAGCGCGCGCCCTCGCCGACCCCGGGGACGAACAGCTCCCACACCCCGGAGCCGCCCAGGGAGCGCATCGGGTGGCCGGTGCCGTTCCAGTGGTTGAAGTCGCCGATCACCCGGACCCCGCGCGCGTTCGGCGCCCAGACGGCGAAGGCCGTGCCGTCCACGTCCTGGTGCCGCATGATCCGCGCGCCGAGCACCTCCCAGAGCCGCTCGTGCCGCCCCTCGCCGATCAGGTGCAGGTCCACCTCGCCCAGCGTGGGCCAGAACCGGTAGGGGTCGGCCGCCTCGTACGGCTCGGCCCCGGCGTAGGACACCCGGAGCAGGTAGTCGGGGACCTTGTCCAGCCCCGGGACCGTCACCTCGAACACCCCGGCGTCCAGGTGCTCCATGTCGTGGACGTCGTCGCCGAGGAGCACCTGGACCTTCTCCGCCAACGGCCGCAGCGCCCTGATCGTGACGCCGCCCGGTCCCGGATGCGCGCCGAGGATCGAGTGCGGGTCGTGGTGGGCTCCGCCTGCCAGCCGGTTCAGGTCCAGGTCCGCGTTCATGGATCAGCTCCCATTGGTCGATATCCCCTAACCCTGCCCGCTTGTCAGCGTTCAACCCACTCCGTGGGCGGCATGCCAGGAAAGATCTTCTCGCGCTCGCAGCCTCCCCGGGAGCGGGGGAGGCGGTGCGGCCCGGATCGGCCCGGACCGGGTCCGGGCCGGGCCTGCTTCAGGTCCGGTCCGGGCTCAGTAGGGGTTCTTCGCGGTCACGTCGCGGGGGGTGATCCGGAAGCCCTGCCAGTGGGTGGGCATGGGGTCGGCGTCCTCGTCCCGGGCGACGTGGTGGAAGCCCACGTTGACCCAGACCACGGGGTCGGTGAGCCGCTCCTCGTCGGCGACGTAGCGGTCGAGGCTCTTGCCGCAGCCGGGAGTGGGGTTGGTGCTCGCCAGGCGCTCGCACGCCCGGTAGTCGGTCACGTAGAGGTCGGCGCGGGTGAAGGCCTCGTCGGCGGGCCCCCGGTACTCCGCGCTGGCGAGGTTGTTGATCTCCCAGGAGACCGGGTGCCGGTCGGCGTTGAGCACACCGGAGTCGACCACCCGCCACCACCGCATCCGGCTGTTGACGGCCTTGGTCTCCTCGTCGAAGACGGTCCTGGCGAGCTTCCGCTTGGACGTGCCGGACCCGGTGAAGTCGTACTGCTCGACGACGTCGCCGCGCGAGCCCTCGATGTCGAAGTCGAGCCGCCAGAAGACGTTGTGGTTGTGGCTCTCCTCGAACTTCGTCGACCCCACCCCGACCGGCCAGCCGTGCTCGGGCGTGGTGGTGAAACCGGAGAGCGAGCCGGTCGCCCCGACGCGGGGGGTGATCGCGCCGTCGTCGCCGAAGGCCCACTCGACCAGGTAGGTGTACCAGCCCAGCTGGAAGGCGGCGAACACCACCAGGTCGGTCCCCTGCGCGGACTTGGTCACCCCCTCGCCGTCCGACTTCAGGTAGCCGTGGCCGCGCGCCCGGGTGGTGACGCAGACGAACTGGCTGCGGCGCTCGCCGCCGGGGCAGTCGGCGGACTTCAGCGCGATGGCGTCGTCGCCGATGGTGCCGATGTCGTGGAAGCGCGGCTCGCCGCTGTCGTAGGGGACGTGGATCTGCGCCAGCGCGGTGCTGCGCAGCACGCCGATCGTCTCGCCGCCCTTGGGGGTGTAGGTGACGTCGGTGAGGGTCAGTCCCTCGATGGTGCGCATCTCCCAGCAGAGCCGCCAGCGCGCGCCGTTCGGCAGCGTCTTGTCGATCCGGTACGGCGAGCTGCACGACGGCTGGGAGCCCGGCGCGGCCTGCGCGTTGCGGACGGGGTCTGCGGCCCCGGCGGCCCCGGCGGCGCCCGCGTTCGCGGTGGTCCCGGCGCCGGTGAGCCCGGTGACGAGCAGGGCGCAGGAGAGGGTCAGGCGGAGGAACACGGTCACCACTCCAGGGTGAGGATCTTCTTGGCGGACAGGTCGACGACGATCCGGCTGGTGTCCAGCCAGCTGCCGTCGGGCAGCCGGACGAACAGCCGGACGCACCGGTGGGTCTCGCAGGCCCCGGCGACCTTGTCCCCGGGGCGCGGGGTGAAGGTCAGCGCCCGCAGTCCCAGGTCGGCGGCGGAGACCAGCGGCCTGCCGCCCGCCTTGAGGTGCGCCGCGCGCACCCGCTCGCCGTACTTCGGATCGGCCAGCAGCAGCTCGGCCGCCGCGGTCTCCTCGCCGCGGGACGGCGGCGGCTGCACGCCGCGGCCGGTCCGCTCCTCCACGACCTCGCCCTTGGCCAGGTCCACGGTCCGCACGACGAGCCGGTCGGTGCGGTAGTCGTAGATGTAGGCGTCGGCCCGGCGCCGGTCCCCGGCCGCCTTGTCGTCGTCGCGCTCGACGTAGAGCAGTTCGGCCCGCCCGGTCGTCATATGGCTGCGCCAGGTCGCCGAGGCGATCCGGCCCGCCCGGGTGATCTCGTCACCGGTCAGCGGGTCGCCGGGCGAGGGCCGGCGGGCGACGGACTGGGCCGCCTGCGATCCCTGCTCCCCCGGCACCAGGGACAGCACCCCCACGACGGCCGTCGCCCCGGCGACGGCGAACGCCATCATGATCCGTGCCCGTCTCATCTAATACCTACTCTCCGCGTGTTTTCGTATGCGCAGAGTAGTGAATCCGAGGCGGCCGGTCAGGGGGAATGGGGAACCGTTGGCTCAGCAGCCGAACGCGGCCAGGGGGACCGGCAGCCAGGAGGGGCGGTTGCGCGCCTCGTAGACGACCTCGTAGACCGCCTTGGACAGCTCCAGGGCGCGCAGCAGGACGGCGTCCTCCCCCAGCAGCCGCCCGCCGCCCGCCGAGTAGCCGGCCAGGAACGACGAGCGGTTGAGCTCGGCCCACTCGGAGGCCTGCGGGAGCAGGTCGGCGGCCTCGGGGTGGCCGGCCAGCAGGTGCCGCGCGGCGTAGTCGAAGGAGCGCAGCATCCCGGCCACGTCGCGCAGCGGGGAGGACAGCGCCCGGCGCTCGGCCAGCGGCTGGCCGGGCTCGCCCTCGAAGTCGAGGACGATCCAGTCCGTCGGAGTGCGCATCACCTGGCCCAGGTGGTAGTCGCCGTGCACCCGCTGGACGGGGACGGCGTGCGCCACGTCCATGACCCGCTGGTAGGCCTCCTCGGCGACCGGGGCGCAGGCGGCCAGCTCGGGGACCTCCTCGACGGCGCGGCGCAGGCGGCGGTGCTGGTCCTCCATCAGGTGCTTGACCTCGGCCGCCTCCATCACGCCGGTCGGGAACGCGGCGGCCAGCTCCTGGTGGACCTCGGCGGTGGCGGTGCCGAGCCGGAAGGACTCGGCGCTGAAGTCGCCGCCCGCGTCCGAGGCCGACTGCTCCGGCGAGCCGTACAGGTCGCGGACGCTCGCCAGGGCCAGCGCCCAGCCGTCGTTGGCGCCCGCCAGGAACTCCTGGGTCATCGCGAGCGTGGTCGGCTCGCCGTCGAGGTCGGTCTCGATCCAGCCGTACGGCTGCGCGATGTGGGCCGCCTTGCGCAGGGCGAGCGCGTTGACGATCTCCAGCTCCGGGTTGACGCCCGGGATCAGTCGGCGGAACAGCTTGCAGATGTAGGCGTCGCCGTACACCAGGGAGGTGTTGGACTGCTCGGCGCCGAGCACCAGGCTGCGCTGCGAGGTGTCGAGCTCGGCGCCTTCCAGGTGGCGGAAGCGCAGCGGACCGAGGTCGCGCCCGGCGGCCATGGCCTCCAGCAGGGTGCCGGTGAGGTCGGCGTCGTGGGCCGCGTCGTACAGGCCGCGGCCGCCGTCGTGGCCGATCAGCACATGGTTGAGCCGGTCGGGGAGGTCGTCGCGGGCGCCCAGCAGGAGCTGGTAGCGGTCGCGCTCGTCCCCCTGGCGCACGGAGACGATGAGGTGACGGAGTCCCGGGACGAGTTCGAGGTCGGAGTCGACCGTCAGCTCGTCGATGGGGCGCCCCTTACCGGCGAACCATCGCTGATGCGCTATCCAACCGGCAAGGAGCTCCGTCAACACGGTCTACGCCTCCTGGGTCGCGGGTGGCAGGGTGAACCAGTAGAAACCATGCCCAGGAAGCGTCAGAAGATACGGAAGTTCACCGATCGGTGGGAACGGGACGCCGCCCATGGTCTCCACGGGGACCGAGCCCTCGAACCGGCGCAGGTCCAGCTCGACCGGCTGCGGGAACCGGGAGAGGTTGTTGACGCAGAGCATCCGGTCGTCGCCCAGCTCGCGCACATAGGCCAGGACGCTGGGGTTGGAGGCGTTCAGCTCGGTGAACGCGCCCAGGCCGAAGACCGGGTGGCGCTTGCGGATCTCGATCATGCGCTTGGTCCAGTGCAGCAGCGAGCCGCTGCTCTTCTGCTGGGCCTCGACGTTGATCGCCTGGTAGCCGTAGATCGGGTCCATGATCACCGGCAGGTACAGCCGACCCGGGTCGCAGTCGGAGAACCCGGCGTTGCGGTCGGGGCTCCACTGCATCGGGGTCCGGACGCCGTCGCGGTCGCCCAGCCAGATGTTGTCGCCCATGCCGATCTCGTCGCCGTAGTAGAGCACGGGGGAGCCGGGCAGGGAGAGCAGCAGCGCGGTGAAGAGCTCGATCTGGTTGCGGTCGTTCTCCAGCAGCGGCGCCAGCCGCCGCCGGATGCCGACGTTGGCGCGCATGCGCGGGTCCTTGGCGTACTCCGAGTACATGTAGTCGCGCTCGTCGTCGGTCACCATCTCGAGCGTGAGCTCGTCGTGGTTGCGCAGGAAGATGCCCCACTGGCAGTTCTCGGGGATCTTCGGCGTCTGGGCCAGGATCTCCGAGATCGGGTAGCGGGACTCCCGTCGCACGGCCATGAAGATGCGCGGCATCAGCGGGAAGTGGAAGGCCATGTGGCACTCGTCGCCGCCGGTGGCCGGGTCGCCGAAGTACTCGACCACGTCGGCCGGCCACTGGTTGGCCTCGGCCAGCAGCACCCGGTCGGGGTAGAGCCGGTCGACCTCCGCCCGGACCCGCTTGAGGTACTCGTGGGTCCGGGGGAGGTTCTCGCAGTTGGTCCCGTCGGCCTCGAACAGGTAGGGGATGGCGTCCATCCGGAACCCGTCGATGCCCAGGTCCAGCCAGAAGCGCAGCACCTCCAGCATCGCGTCCTGCACGTCCGGGTTCTCGTAGTTGAGGTCCGGCTGGTGGGAGAAGAAGCGGTGCCAGTAGTACTGCTGCCGCACCGGGTCGTAGGTCCAGTTGGACGACTCGGTGTCGACGAAGATGATCCGGGCGTCCTTGTAGAGCTCGTCGGTGTCGGACCAGACGTAGAAGTCGCCGAACGGGCCCTCGGGGTCGTGCCGGGAGGCCTGGAACCAGGGGTGGGCGTCGCTGGTGTGGTTCATCACCAGGTCGGCGATGACGCGCATGCCGCGCTTGTGCGCCTCGTCCACCAGCTTCACGAAGTCCCCGAGGTCGCCGAAGTCGGGGAGGATCTTCATGAAGTCGGCGATGTCGTAGCCGCCGTCGCGGAGCGGCGACTCGTACAGGGGCAGCAGCCACAGGCAGTCGACGCCCAGCCACTGGAGGTAGTCCAGCTTCTGGATGAGACCGCGGATGTCTCCGGTGCCGTCCCCGTTGGAGTCGGCGAATCCCCGGATCAGCACCTCGTAGAAGACCGCGCGCTTGAACCAGTAGGGGTCGCGCGGCTCTTCCTCGTCGAAGGTGTTCGGAATGGGTTCGGACAGATGGCTCATGGCTCCCCGCAGTTATGCCGGATCGCGCACCGGCGGCTACCTCTGGGGCGCCGCCGCGCGCAGGGTGAAGACGTGCGCTGGTTGGATGTGGGGATCAAGGCGCACGTAGTTCGACTGCCGCCAGCGGTACGACTCGCCGGACAACTCGTCGTCGACGACGAACTCGTCCTGCCAGTCGAGACCGAGGGCGGGCATGTCCAGGGACACCGTCGCCTCATGGGTGTGGTGGGGATCGAGGTTGACGACGGCCAGGACGACGTCACCCGCGCCGTGCCGTCGTGTGGCCGTGTCGCGGGCCCCCGGGAGCCGCTTGGACAAGCAGATCAGGTCCGGGTGGTCGACGCTGTGGAACCGTAGATTACGCAATTCCTGAAGGGCGGGGTGCGCTCTTCGCAACAAATTCAGACGCGTGATGAAAGGCGCCAGGCTCCGGCCTTCTTGTTCCGCTTTCACCCAGTCGCGAGGTCTGTACTGATATTTCTCGCTATCTAGGTATTCTTCGCTGCCCGGTCGGACCGGGACGTTCTCCCCGAGCTCGTACCCGGCGTACACCCCCCAGGTCGGCGCGCCCAGGGCCGCGATGACCGCCCTGATCTTGAACGCCGGGATCCCGCCGTGCTGGAGATACTCATGGAGGATGTCCGGGGTGTTGACGAAGAGGTTCGGCCGCATGAAATGCGACGTCTCGTAGGCCAGTTCGTTCAGGTACTCCTCGATCTCCTGGCGGGAGTTGCGCCAGGTGAAGTACGTGTACGACTGGTGGTAGCCGACCTTGGCCAGGGCGCGCATCATCGGCGGGCGGGTGAACGCCTCGGCCAGGAACAGCACGTCGGGGTCGGTGGTGTGGATGTCGGCCAGCAGCCGCTCCCAGAAGGCCACCGGCTTGGTGTGCGGGTTGTCCACCCGGAAGATCCGCACGCCGTGGTCCATCCAGAGCCGCACCACCCGCTTGACCTCTTCGTAGATCCCCTCGGGGTCCTTGTCGAAGTTGACCGGGTAGATGTCCTGGTACTTCTTCGGCGGGTTCTCGGCGTAGGCGATCGAGCCGTCGGCGCGCACGTTGAACCACTCCGGGTGCTCCTTGACCCAGGGGTGGTCGGGCGAGCACTGCAGCGCCAGGTCGAGGGCGATCTCCATGCCGAGCCGCCGGGCCTTGGCGACGAACGCGTCGAAGTCGTCGAAGGTGCCCAGGTCGGGATGGATCGCGTCGTGCCCGCCCGCCTCGGAGCCGATCGCCCACGGCGAGCCGGGGTCGTGCTCCTCGGGGGTGAGCGTGTTGTTGCGCCCCTTGCGGAAGGCGTGCCCGATCGGGTGGATCGGCGGCAGGTAGACGACGTCGAAGCCCATCTGCGCGACCGCGGGCAGCCGCTCGGCCGCGGTCTGGAAGGTGCCCGACTTGGGCGCGGACCCCGGCTCGACGATCGCGCCCTCGGAGCGCGGGAAGAACTCGTACCAGGAGCCGAACAGCGCCCTGCGCCGGTGGACCAGGACCGTGTGCCTGGCCGACCGCGTCACCAGGTCCCGCAGCGGGTGCGCGCGCAGTATCGCGGCCGTCTCCGGGAGCCGCACCGCCGCGAACCGGGCCCGGGGATCACGGCTCTCGTCACGCAGCGCGGCGGCGATCGCCGACAGCGCCGCCCGGTGCCCGCAGGCTCCGTGACCGTTCCTGCCGTTGCCGTTGCCGTTGCCGTGCGCCGTGCCGTTCCCGGCGGCGCCGCTCTCGGCGCCATCGGCCGCGTCGCCTTCGGCGTCCTCGGGCGGCAGGCCCCTCCCCGAGCAGTCCGCGGGCCGTACGGCCCGGGCCGCGCGTTCGAAGAGCCGGGCGCCCTCCTCGCACATCAGGTCGGCGTCCATGTCGCGGGGGATCTTGATGCCCGCGTCGTGCAGCCAGGTGGCGATGGGGTCGCTCCACGCCTCGACGCGGAAGTACCACGTGCCCTCGGCGGGCAGCGTCACGTCCACGCCCCAGCGGTCGGTCCCCGGAGCCAGCTCGCGCATGCGCAGCAGCGGTCCGCGTGTGCCGTCCGGGCCGGTCAGCACGACTCCGGCGGCGACCGCGTCGTGTCCCTCCCGGAACACGACGGCGGAGATCTCGAAGGTCTCACCCGCGGCGGCCTTGGCGGGATAGCGCCCGCAGTCGACCACGGGGTGGATGTCCTGAATAGGGATTCGTCCGATCATCGCGTCTCACGGTAGCGGCGGCACGCCCGGTGCCGCCGGGATGGTCCGGCCAAGAAAGACCCTTCGCTTCTCAAGCATCCCCTGACCGGCCGCGGGGCAGGACGAGGCACCGCCTCCCGCGTGGACGGCCGGATCCCGGAGGCAGGTGCCGATGGCTCATATGTGGGTTGCCCCGATAGTGGCTCTTCATACCTGGCGGAGCGAAGATCCGGAGAGGTTCCTTCATGAGGATTTCTCCTTCCCGTCGCCGAGCCATCATCCCCCTGGTCGCCGGGCCATCGTTCTCCCCGCCGCCGGGCCATCAACCGACCGGGACGCGTTTGGGGCCGGGTGATTGCGGTGAGGGGGAGACGCGTGAGCAATTTGGTCGCCCCTGTGGCGTTGAGTAACTAGGGTCTGACAGCGTGAGAGCTATCCGCAGGTTCACCGTCCGCACCGTCCTGCCTCCGGAGCTGGCCGCCCTCGGCGAGCTCGTGCACAACCTCCGCTGGTCCTGGCATCCCGAGACACTCGACCTGTTCGCCGAGGTGGATCCGGACACCTGGGAACGGGTGGGCCACGACCCCGTGGCGCTGCTGGGAGCAGTCGAGCCCGAGCGCCTGCGCGAGCTGGCCGC
Source organism: Planomonospora algeriensis (assembly GCF_977012225.1). Taxonomy (NCBI): domain Bacteria; kingdom Bacillati; phylum Actinomycetota; class Actinomycetes; order Streptosporangiales; family Streptosporangiaceae; genus Planomonospora; species Planomonospora algeriensis. The sequence goes on from NZ_CDRNDK010000026.1 coordinate 20,579, forward strand.
CGACCGCCGCTTCCTGCGGCGGCTCGCCGACGCGGCCGACGACCTCCGCGAGTACATGACCGCCCCGCGGTGGTACCAGTCGCTGCCGGACGCCGCCCGGGCCGTCGCCTACTTCTCCCCCGAGTACGGCATCGCCGCCGCCCTGCCGCAGTACTCCGGCGGTCTGGGCATCCTGGCCGGCGACCACCTCAAGGCGGCCAGCGACCTCGGGGTGCCGATCCTCGCGGTCGGCCTGCTGTACCGGCACGGCTACTTCACCCAGTCCCTCTCGCCCGAGGGCTGGCAGCTGGAGCACTACCCGTCGCTCGACCCGGGCGGGCTGCCGCTGACCCTCCTGAAGGAGGCCGACGGCTCCCCCGTCCGGATCAGGATCGGCCTGCCCGAGCACCGCATGCTCCACTCCCAGGTCTGGGTGGCCCAGGTGGGCCGGGTCCCGCTGCTGCTGCTCGACTCCGACGTGGCCGAGAACGACAACGCCGAGCGCGACGTGACCGACCGCCTGTACGGCGGAGGCACCGACCACCGGCTGAAGCAGGAGCTGCTGCTCGGCATCGGCGGGGTCCGCGCCATCCGCGCCTACTGCCGGATCGGCGGGCACCCCGAGCCGGAGGTCTTCCACACCAACGAGGGCCACGCCGGCTTCCTCGGCCTGGAGCGCATCCGCGAGCTCACCGAGGCCCGGCTCTCCTTCGACGAGGCCCTGGAGGCGGTCCGGGCCGGGACCGTCTTCACCACGCACACCCCGGTGCCCGCGGGCATCGACCGCTTCCCGACCGACCTGATCGGCCGGCAGTTCGGCGGCGACAACGCCTGGCCCACCGTCCCGGTGGACCGCATCCTCGCGCTCGGCGCCGAGGAGGAGCCCGGCAAGTTCAACATGGCGGCGATGGGCATGCGCCTGGCCCAGCGGGTCAACGGCGTCTCGCAGCTGCACGGCGAGGTCAGCCGGGAGATGTTCCAGGGGCTCTGGCCGGGCTTCGACATCGAGGAGGTGCCGATCGGGTCGATCACCAACGGCGTGCACGCGCCGACCTGGGTCGGCCGGGAGATCATGGAGCTGGCCGGGCGGGAGCTGCCCTCGCTGGTGGACCGCGCCCAGGGCTGGGAGGGCGTGAACAAGATCTCCGACGAGGACGTCTGGAGCATCCGGGGGCGGATGCGCGAGCGCCTGGTCGAGGCGGCCCGTGTCCGGCTCCGCCGCTCCTGGCTCGACCGCGGCGCCTCGCCGGCCGAGCTCGGCTGGATCGACGAGGCCCTCGACCCCGAGGTGCTGACGATCGGCTTCGCCCGCCGCGTGCCCTCCTACAAGAGGCTCACGCTGATGCTCTCCGACCCGGCGCGCCTGCGCGAGCTGCTGCTCCACCCCGAGCGGCCGATCCAGATCGTGATCGCGGGCAAGGCGCACCCGGCCGACGAGGGCGGCAAGAAGCTCATCCAGCAGATCGTGAAGTTCGCCGACTCCGAGGACGTCCGCCACCGCATCGTCTTCCTGCCCGACTACGACATGGCCCTCGGCCAGCTCCTGGTCCAGGGCTGCGACGTGTGGATGAACAACCCGCTGCGCCCCCTGGAGGCCTGCGGGACCAGCGGGATGAAGGCCGCGCTGAACGGCGGGCTCAACCTGTCGATCCGCGACGGCTGGTGGGACGAGTGGTACGACGGGACGAACGGCTGGGCCATTCCCACCGCCGACGGCGTCGCCGACCCCGACCGCCGCGACGAGCTGGAGGCCGGCGCGCTGTACGACCTGATCGAGCACGAGGTGGCCGACCGGTTCTACGACCGCCCCGTCGACGGCTGCCCCGCCGCTGGCTGGAGATGGTCCGCCACACCCTGACCTCCCTCGGCCCGAAGGTCCTGGCCGGTCGCATGCTCCGCGACTACGTCGTCGACCTCTACACCCCGGCGGCCCAGGCCGCGCGCGCCCTGTCGGCCGGCGGGCACGACCAGGCCAAGGACTTCGCCTCCTGGAAGCTGCGGGTCGGCCGGGCCTGGCCCGGCGTGCGGGTCGAGCACGTCGAGGCGTCCGGCCTGGGCGACACCCCCGAGGTCGGCGCCTCCCTGGAGCTGCGGGCCACGATCGCCCTGGGCGAGCTGGATCCCGGTGACATCGAGGTCCAGGTCGCCTACGGCCGGGTGGGGCTCCACGACGAGCTGGTGGATCCCGACTACGCGTCGCTGACCGCCGACTCCCGGGGCGACGACGGCAGGGCCGTGTTCAACGGCGCGATCCCGCTGCAGCGCACCGGGGCCTTCGGCTACACCGTCCGGGTCGTCCCGTCCCACCCGCTGATGGCGGCCCCCGCCGAACTGGGCCTGGTCGCCGTCCCGCAGGAGCCCGAGGGCATGACCAACGGCACCCTGCGCTAGACACCCAGGCCGTCCGGGAGGGCACCACCCCTCCCGGACGGCCGGTGCACGGCTCCCGGACGCGACTTCTGTTCTCGGTTCGGCGGGGCACATCGTGGAGGGTCCGCCTCGGGAAACCGGGTTCCCGGGATCAGTCCGTCACCTTGGGATGCCCGGTGCCCGCATAGGTGATCCACACGGTGCGGTTCGGGTCATCGATCAAATACCAGATCCGGCCCCCGCCGGTGACCTCGTACTGCCAGCGTTCGACCTGCTCGCCCTTGTATAGGGCCTTTCCGAGGCTTCCTTTCAACCGGTGGTGCCGTTCGGGCTCGGCCTGAGACCGGGGATTCGCCCGGATCGCTTCGAACGCGCGTCGCAGGTTGCCGGGTGCGTGCCGGGCGAGGTGCTCCCAGCCGTTCGCGGCGTCGCCGCCGGCGAACCGGATCTCGTATTCGTCTCCGACCGCGGGGGGAGCGGCCCGGTCGCCGCGTTTGGGACTCATGCAGAGGTCTCCGGCGGTGGTACCGGCCCGAAGTCGCCCTCGGGCTCACGGGTGACCAGCGCGAGCAGCGCCGGATCAGCGTGGACTTCGGCGGTATGGCGCCACTGGGTCAGCAGCACCGCGATGGGGGCGAGGTTGTCGAGTGAAGCCGCTCCACGGGCCACTTCCACCAACTCATGAAGGAACGTCTCGGTGTCTTCGTCGGGCAGGAATGACACCCAGGGCAGCGCTTCGCGCAGTGCCGCCCTCAAGAGGGCCGGATCACCCACACGCACCAGGCCGGCCAGCAGACTGGCGGTGAAGTCGACCACTGCCCCGTCATGTTCGAGCTGATCGATCCGCATCAGCGCGAGATCACCCGCACCGCGCCGCCGTAACCGCAGGGCGCGGACCGTGCGCAACCGATCGGCCGTGGCGGCGGGCCGGTGCAGCAACTCGCTGAACGGCACTTCTTCATAGGCGGCGCTCATGACATCCACACTACTTCGGATGTCGGTGATCGTGGGGACCGCCGATGAAATCGGTGTGGCGTGGAGTTCTTCGCCGGGAGGGCGCGACCGCAGACGGTCCTCAGAGAGAGCGGACGGTCGTGAGGTGTCGGTCAGCGGTCGTAGGTGAAGAGGCGGATCGCGGCGTCCCGGATCCGGGCCGCCTGCCTCTGGGCGGACGTGCGATCGTCGTGGAGACTGGGGGCATGGCTGTTGAACGCGTTCAAAGGATGGCGGTCGTCGGCCGGACGTTCGCGACGGGTCTCCTCGGCGGCGCCGCGGCGGGAGCGGTCTCGGCGGTGCTCGCCGTCGTCGTGGCCGTCATCACCGGTGGTGAGAGCGCCGAGGGCGTCGGCGACTGGGCGGAGCGCGTCCTCCTGCTGATCCCCGCTTCGGTCCAGGTGGGGGTGATCGGCGCCCTGATCGGGCTGGCCGGGGGGTTCGTCGTCGCCGTGCCCGTCGCGGCGGTGATGGCGCTCGCGGCTCCTCTGCTGGCGGCGCGGCCGGCGCGGGCGCGGGCGGTGTGCGCCGCGGTGGTCCTGGCCGCCGCGGTCACGCTGGAGGCCGTCGTCCTGGTGGCGACCGGGGGCGGGGTGACCGACTCCCCGTGGACCGATGTGATGATCGTCTCGCCCGCCCTGGCGGCGGCGGGCGTCGTGGGGTGGCGGAGGGGACCGGCGCTGGTCGACGGAGCGGCCGGCCGAGGGGAAGGCGGGAGTCCTGTGGCGGGAGCGGACGGAGGCGGGTACGGCGTGGCCGAGGTGGCGGGAACGGGTGACGGCGGGTACGGCGTGGCCGGGGCGGCGGAGTGGTCGGGCGGGCCCGATCCGGTGACGAAGGCCGGCTACGTGCTGGAGTTCGAGGACCTCTTCGAGGGGGACCGGCTGGAGGAGGGCCGCTGGGTGCCGTACTACCTGCCGCAGTGGAACGGCCGTGCCGCCTCCGCGGCCCGGTACGAGGTCGGCGGGGGCCGCCTGGACCTGCTGATCGAGGAGGACCAGCCGCCCTGGTACCCCGAGCGGGAAGGGGGGCTGCGCGTCTCCTCCCTGCAGACCGGTGTCTTCGCCGGGCCGCTCGGGAGCACCGTCGGGCAGCACGGGCGCGGCTCCGGCATGGCGGTCCGCGAGGAGCAGCCCGCCGTCCGGCTCTACACCCCGCAGTACGGACTGATCGAGCTGCGGGCCAGGGCGATCGACGACCCGCGCTCCATGGTGGCGCTCTGGATGATCGGCTACGAGGACGCGCCCGAGCGGTCGGCGGAGATCTGCGTCTGTGAGATCTTCGGCCGCGACGTCGGGCCGGACACCGTGAAGGTCGGGATGGGCCTGCATCCCTTCGGCGATCCGGAGATCACCGACGACTTCACGGTGGAGACCATTCCCATCGACGCGCGGGAGTTCCACGTCTACGCCGCCGAGTGGACCCCCGACCGGGTCTCCTTCCTCGTCGACGGCCGCCACGTCAGGACCGTCCGCCAGTCGCCGCGCTACCCGATGCAGCTCATGCTGAACATCTACGAGTTCCCGGAGGCGCCGGAGCGGGACACCCCGCCGGCGCCGGAGCACCCGTACCCCAAGCGGTTCACCGTCGACTACGTCCGGGGCTACCGCCCGACGGCCCGGGCGGGGAGCCACCCCCGGAGCGACCTCCCGGCGGCCGGGGCGGAGAGGGCCAAGGCGGAGAGGGCCGGGGCAGACGGGTCCGGGGCGGAGGGGGCCGGGGACGACTGAGACGCCTGAAGGGCCGTGCCGTACCGGTCGTAACGCCGTGAAGTGCGCTTTCGTTGTTCCTTTCGGGATGAAGGGGGAATGGCTCAGGAGCCGGGAACCTTCCACATCGCGGAGACAACAGTGAACGCATGGACGTTCGAGGGCCAGCCGGGAGCGCTGGGCGGCACCACGGTGACCCTGGTCGAGGGCGGCTCCTTCTGCGTGTCCACCTGCAACGGCGACATCACCCCGGGCGGCGCCCAGGGGCTGTACCACGCCGACACCCGCCTGGTGTCGCGCCTGGAGCTGAGGGTGGACGAGGCGCCGATCGAGTCGCTCCGGACGATCAACCCCGAGCCGTACCACGCGATCTTCCTCGGCAGGACGGGCCCGCGGCCGGGTCAGGCGGAGAGCACCATGCTGGTGATCAGGGACCGCTACGTCGGCGGAGGGCTCCGCGAGGACCTGACCCTGCGCAACATGTCGGACGAGGCGGCCGGGTGCGCGATCACCCTGAACGTCGGCTCCGACCTGGCCGACCTGTTCGAGGTGAAGGCCGGACGGATCCTGCACGTGACCGACGTGGAGATGTCGTCCGACATCTCGGGCCTGCTGGTCATGTCCGCCAGCCGGGGGCGCGGGGCCAGAATCCTGACGAACCCCCTGCCGGCCATCGCGACGGGGCTGCTCAGCTTCCGGGCCGTCGTGCCCGCGCGCGGCGAGTGGACCGTCGCCCTGCAGGTCAACCCGATTGTGGACGGGGAGGAGACGCACGCCTGGTTCTCCGCCCACCACCCGGTGGAGCACGCCGAGCCGGCCCGGCGCCGCGCGGACTGGGAGCGCCTCGCGCCGGTCATCACCACCTCCAACCGGACCGTCGCCCAGGTCCTGTCCAAGTCGAGGGACGACCTCGGCTCGCTCCGGCTCTTCGAGGAGGACAAGCCCGGCGAGCCGCCGTCGATCGCCGCGGGCGCGCCGTGGTTCATGACGCTGTTCGGCCGCGACTCGCTGCTGGCCTCGTGGATGGCGCTCCCGATGGACCAGTCCCTGGCCCTGGGCACCCTGCGGCGGCTGGCCCGGATGCAGGGCCGGGCGGAGGACCCGATCTCGGAGGAGGAACCGGGCAAGATCCTGCACGAGATCCGCTTCGGCGTGCAGGACGGCGTGTCCGCGCACAACGGGCACGTCTACTTCGGTTCGGTGGACTCCACCCCGCTGTTCGTGATGCTCCTGGGCGAGCTGCGCCGGTGGGGCCTGTACGAGGAGGCGGTCGAGGAACTGCTGCCGAACGCCGACGCCGCCCTCGACTGGATCACCAGGTCGGCGGACCCGTTCCTGTACTACCGGCGCAAGACCGACCACGGCCTGCTCAACCAGGGCTGGAAGGACTCCGTCGACGGCGTCAACTTCGCCGACGGCACGCTGGCCCGCCCGCCGATCGCCCTGGCCGAGGTCCAGGGGTACGTCTACGCCGCGTACATCGCGCGGGCGCACTTCGCCCGGGAGGCCGGCGACCTGGCGCTCCGGGAGGAGTGGATCGAGCGGGCGATGCGGCTGCGGGACGCCTTCGACGAGCACTTCTGGCTGCCGGACCGCGGTTACTACGCGATGGGCCTGGACCGGGCCGGCCGGCCCATCGACGGTCTCGGCTCCAACATGGGGCACTGCCTGTGGACCGGCATCGTGAACGAGGAGCGGGCCGCCTCCGTCGCCGAGCACCTGCTCTCGCCGGAGATGTTCACCGGGTTCGGCATCCGGACCCTGGCCTCCAGCATGGGCGCCTACAACCCGATGAGCTACCACAACGGCTCGGTCTGGCCGCACGACAGCGCCCTGGTCACCGCGGGCCTGATGCGCTACGGCTTCGAGGAGGAGGCCCGGCAGGTCGCGTTCGGCCTGCTGGACGCGGCCAGGGCCTTCAACTGGCGGCTGCCGGAGCTGTACTGCGGCTTCGGCCGGGACGAGTTCCCCGAGCCGGTGCCGTTCCCCACCTCCTGCTCCCCGCAGGCCTGGGCCTCGGCGGCGCCCATCCAGCTGATGCGCAGCCTGCTCCGCCTCGACCCGTGCGTGCCGCAGAACAAGGTCTGGATGTCCCCCGTCGGGCTGACCAGCATGAAGATCGCCGGTCTGCAGCTCGCCGGCTCCCGCGTCACGGTCGACGTCGACGGCGGCGAGGTCTCGGTCACCGGGCTCCCGGAGCACGTCACCATGGTCGGCGAGCCCAGGCCGCCGCTGACCGCCGTCCTGGAGGACATCCACTGACCCTCCCGGGCGGACGCCCTTTCGATCTCCCCCCGATCAGTGGTCCGGATGTCCTTTTAGAAGGCCGGTCGGCCGTAGGCGAGGTTGAGATGGTTTCCGCAACGGGTCTTTCGGAACGGCGCGGCGCACTGCGCATCGTGATGGTCGCGCCGCCCTGGTACGAGGTGCCGCCCCGCGGCTACGGGGGGATCGAGTCGGTGCTGGCCGAGCTGATCGCCGGGCTGTCCCGGCGCGGGCACGAGGTCACGCTGGTCGCGGCGGGCAGGCCGGGGACGTCCGCGCGCTTCCTGCGCACCTACGCCTCGCCCCCCTCCGGGCGGATCGGCCAGGCGCTGCCCGAGGTGCTGCACGCGGCGCGGGCGCACGACCTGCTCTGCGGGATCGACGCCGACGTCGTCCACGACCACTCGCTGGCCGGGCCGCTGACCGCCGCCGCGCGCACCGCCCCGACCGTGGTCACCTGCCACCACGAAGTGGACGGGGAGTTCGGCGAGTACTACCGGGCACTCGGCCGCGAGGTCTCCATGGTCGGCATCTCCGCCGCCCAGCGACGGCTCGCCCCCGACCTGAACTGGGCGGGAGTGGTCCACAACGCCGTCGAGACCGGCTCGTTCCCCTTCCGCGAGCGGAAGGAGGACTGGGTGCTGTGGCTGGGCCGGTTCAACGAGGACAAGGGGGCGCACCTGGCCGTCGACGCGGCCCGCGCGGCAGGGCGGCGGATCCTGCTCGCCGGGCGGGTCACCGAGCCGGGGGAGCAGGAGTACTTCGACCGGGAGGTCGCCCCCCGCCTGGGGCCCGACGCGGTTTACGTCGGCGAGGCCGATGCCGTGCGCAAGCGCGAGCTGCTGGCGGGCGCCCGCTGCCTGCTCTTCCCGATCCTCTGGGAGGAGCCGTTCGGAATGGTGATGATCGAGGCCATGGCCTGCGGCACCCCGGTGGTCGCACTCCGCCGGGGGGCCGTGCCGGAGGTGGTCGCCGACGGTCTCACCGGGTTCGTCCGGAACCGGCCGGAGGAACTCGCCGAGGCGGTCGAGGCGGCCGGCGGAATCGATCCGCGGGCCTGCCGGGACCGGGTCAGGCGCCGCTTCGACGTCGCGGTGATGGCCGAGGGCTACGAGAGGGTCTACCGGGCGGCGGTGGCCGGCCCCGACGGTCTCCCGGATGTCGCCGGCGGGACGGGCGAGGCGGTGTTACCCGTCCGCTGACGCCGCCGCCGCGTCCCGCCGTACGGCACCGCGGGACCGGTCTCTCCCACTGCTCCGCCGTACGGCGCCCGCCGGCCGGTCCTTCCTCGCTCCGCCGTACGGCGCCCGCCGGATCCGGGGCGGGCGGGCCCCGCTCTATGGTGGGACGACATGGTGGGACGACGGCGTTTCCAGTGGAGGCACAGCGATGGGTGAGTTCGTACGGGTCGAGTCCGCCGACGGGGTCGCGACGATCAGGCTCGACCGGCCGAAGATGAACGCGCTCAACGGGCAGGTCCAGCGGGAGATCGCGGACTGCGCCCGGCAGGTGGACGCCGACCCCGGCGTGTACGCGGTGGTCCTCTACGGCGGCGAGCGGGTCTTCGCGGCGGGCGCCGACGTCAAGGAGATGGCGGACATGCCGTACGCGGAGATGTCGGCGCACTCCGCCGTGCTCCAGGACTGCTTCACCGCGGTGGCGGAGATCGGCAAGCCCGTCATCGCGGCGATCACCGGTTACGCGCTCGGCGGCGGCTGCGAACTCGCCCTGTGCGCGGACATCCGCATCGCGGGCGAGTCCGCCAGGCTCGGCCAGCCGGAGATCCTGCTGGGCATCATCCCGGGCGCGGGCGGCACCCAGCGGCTGCCCCGGCTGGTCGGCCCGGCGAAGGCCAAGGACCTCATCTTCACCGGCCGCCACGTGACCGCGGCCGAAGCACTGGAGATCGGGCTGGTCGACCGGGTCGTCCCCGACGCCGACGTGCACGCCGAGGCCCTCGCCTACGCCGCCCGGTTCGCCGGCGGCCCGGCGGCGGCCCTGCGCGCCGCCAAGCGCGCGATCGACCACGGGCTGGAGGCGGACCTCGACACGGGCCTGGAGATCGAGCGGCTGGCCTTCTCCGGGCTGTTCGCCACCGACGACGCCCGGATCGGCATGCGGGCGTTCGCCGAGAAGACCCAGGCGAAGTTCACCGGGCGCTGATCCCCGCCGACCTCGCCGAGACCGGACGCCTCCGGGACCGGACGGCCACGCCGGAGCCGCGGTCCGTCTCCTCCGCGTCGGCCGGGACCGGGGGCGTGCGGGGGCGTGAGCGAGGATGGGCGGGCCGGGCCGGGAGACGCGAGGAGGATGAGGGGCCGTCGTGAAGGTGTACGTGTCGGTGGACATGGAGGGCGTCACCGGGTTGACCGACCCGGAGGAGATGCAGGCCGGGGGACGCGGTTACGAGCGCGGCTGCGAGCTGATGACCGGCGACGCCAACGCGGTGGTGCAGGGGGCCTTCGAGGCCGGGGCGCGGGCCGTACGCGTCAACGACGCGCACGGGTCGACCAAGAACCTCAGGATCGACCTGCTCGACCCGCGGGCCACGCTCGTCCGGGGGCCCGGCAAGCCGCTGCGGATGGGCCAGGGACTCGACGAGACCTACGCGGCGGCCTGCTTCGCGGGCTACCACGCGCGGGCCGGGGTACGGCACGGCGTGCTCAACCACACCTGGATGGGCAAGGAGATCCAGAACGTCCACCTCAACGGGGAGATCTGCGGGGAGACGCGCCTGGTGGCGGCGTTCGCCGGGTCGCTCGGCGTACCGGTGGCGCTGGTGACCGGGGACGAGGCCGTCTGCGAGGAGGCGCGCGAACTGCTCGGCGACGTCGAGACGGTCGCGGTGAAGAAGGGCGTCGACCGGTTCTCCGCCGAGCTCCTGCCGCCGGTCGTCGCCCAGGCCCGCATCCGGGAGGCGGCGGCCCGCGCGCTCGGCCGGCTGGGCGACTTCCGCCCGTACGCGGTCGAGCCGCCCTACACGCTGGGCGTGGAGTGGAACTCCACCGCGATCGCGGCGGGCTGCGCGACCGTCCCGGGGGTACGGGCGACGGGGCCGCGGGAGACGGAGTTCACCACCGACGACTTCGGGCAGATCATGTCCCTGTTCGGCGTCTTCGCCATGATCGGCGGCCAGATCGCCTGCGGCAGCGGGATCTACGGCTGAGCCGGCCGGGCCCGCCTCGCACCGGCGCGTCCCGGCGGCCTCCTGGACGATCAGGTCCCGAAGCCGGCGGTGACCATGTCCTCACCGGCAGTGATTTCCCTTCATGGGGCGAGGCGCCCGCCGATAAGGCGGTCATGAGCTGGCTGCCGAGCGTGTCGAACGGGACCACCGCCGGGACCGCCGTCGGGACCACTGCGCCGACGACGGCGGTCCGGAGCGGGCCCGCCTTCCTGCGCCGGCTCGGGACGGACGTGGAACCGGTCGCCGAGCTCGGCCGCGGCGCGCACACGACGGTGTACCGGATCCGCCGTGACGGCGTGGACTACGCCTTGAAGGTGCTGCAGCGCCCCACGTCGGACCGGGAGCGGATGGCCGCGGCGTTCATCCGGGAGGCGGCGCTGCTGGCCCGAGTCGATCATCCCGGGGTTCCGAAGGTGTTCGACGCCGGGAGCGCGGACGGACACCCGTACCTGGTCCAGGAGCTGCTGGAGGGGCGGCCGCTCACCGCGTCGCTGGAGGACGCCCCGCTCCCGGAGCACCGGGTGGTGGCGCTCGCCGCGGACGGCGCGGCGGCGCTGGCGGCCGCCCACCGCGCCGGGCTGGTGCACCGTGACATCAAACCGGACAACATCGTCATCACCGGTGAGGGCCGGGCCCGGCTGATCGACTTCGGTCTCGCCGCGTCGGGTGACCGGGCGTCGACGGGGGAGGCCGCGGTGGGCACGTTCCGCTACAGCGCGCCGGAGCAGACCGGGATGCTCAACCGCCCCGTGGACCGGCGGGCGGACCTGTACGCCTTCGGCGTCGTGCTGTTCCAGGCCGCCACCGGTGTGCTCCCATTCGTCAGCGACAACGTCGGCGAGCTGATCGCGATGCACGCCAACCTGCCGGCTCCGGATCCGCGCTCGCTGCGCCCGGAGTTGTCGAGCGGGTTCGCCGAGGTGATCGGGCGGTTGCTGGCCAAGGACCCGGACGACCGGTTCGCCTCCGCCGACGAACTGCTCACCGCGCTGTCCCGGCTGGCGCCGGAGGTCGTCCCGCCCGCCCCGCGCGACGCGTCCGGGCCGGCGCCGGCGCTGGCCGGCCGGTCCGCCGAGCAGGCGGCGCTGG
>NZ_CDRNDK010000027.1:0-31920 GCF_977012225.1 Planomonospora algeriensis
CGCGGCCCGCGCGGCCGCCGTGGGCCCCCGCGGCGGAGGCGCTGACGCTCTGGGCCGCCTCCCGCCTGGGGATCGTCGTCCTCGCCGCCGCGTCCGCCCAGGCCCTGCTGGCGAAAGGAGAGACCGTTGCGCCGTTCCCGGAGCGCTGGAGGCACTGGGACGCCGGCCTGCTCGCCGTCATCGCCGAGCACGGCTACGACGGAGACCCGTCGCGAGACCCGGACGCGGGGCTGCCCGCGTTCTTCCCGGGCATGCCGCTGGCGCTGCGCGCGGTGAACCTGATCACGGGCGACTGGTGGCTCGCCGGACTGCTGATCTCCCTCGTGGCCGGGGCCGTCGCGGTGGTCGCGCTGGCCCGGCTCGCCGAGTTCGAGGGGCCGCCGGGCGCCGGGTGGCGGGCGGTGCTGGCGCTGCTGCTCTGGCCGATGTCGGTGTTCCTGTTCGCGGGCTACAGCGAGTCGCTGTTCCTGGCCTTCGCGATCCCCGCCTGGCTGGCCGCCCGGCGGGGCCGCTGGCCGCTGGCCGTACTGCTCGCGGCCGGGGCGTCCTGCGTGCGCATCACCGGCCTGTTCCTGGCGCTCGCCCTGATCGTGGAGTTCGCCGTGCAGCGCCGATCGGTACGGCGGGCGCCCTGGCTGGCGGTGCCGTTCCTGCCGCTGGCCGCCTACTCCGCCTACCAGTACGGGCGCACCGGCGACTGGATGGCGTGGAAGACCGCCCAGGAGGCCGGGTGGGGCCGGACCATGGTCTGGCCCTGGGAGTCGCTCTCGGCGACGTGGGACTCGGCCATGGGAGACGGGCAGTTCGCCTGGGCGTTCCGGATGGAGCTCGCCGGGGCGGCCGTCGGGGTCGCGCTCGTGGTGGTCCTGCTCGTGCTGCGCCGGTGGAGCGAGTTCGTCTACGTGGGACTGCAGGTGGGGGCGCTGATCTGCTCGGCCTACTATCTGTCGATCCCGCGCTCGGCGCTGCTGTGGTGGCCGCTCTTCCTGCTCGTCGCCAGGGCCTCCACCCCGGGCCCGCGCTGGCGGACGGGGGTGATCGCCGTCTACGCGCTGGTGCTGGGGCCGCTGGCGGTCTTCCACACGATGAGCTTCATGGAGGGCGCCTGGGTGGGATGACCCCTCTTACCCCTTTCCGGCGAAAAGTAATCCAGGGAAGTTATCCACAGGCTGGGGACAACCGTCCGAGGCTGTGGATCAGAGATTCTTCCGGAGGAAGGCGAGGTCCTCGGCCTGACCGGCGGCCGGGGTCTCCAGCACGATCGGCGCGCCCGCCCGCCGGCACACGTCGAGGATGAGCCCGGGGTCGATGGTGCCCGCGCCGAGGTTCGCGTGCCGGTCGGCGCCGGAGTCGAAGGCGTCGCGCGAGTCGTTGCAGTGGACCAGGTCGATCCGGCCGGTGATCGCCATGATCCGGTCGACCACCTCGGACAGCTCCTCGCCCGCCGCGTGCGCGTGGCAGGTGTCCAGGCAGAAGCCGACGTCGAAGCCGTCCAGCGCGTCCCAGAGCCGGGCGATCCGCTCCAGCTTCCTGGCCATCGCGTTGCCGCCGCCCGCGGTGTTCTCGATGAGCACCGGCACGGGCCGCTCCTCCATGCGCTCGAACACCTTGCGCCAGTTCTCGAAGCCCTTGGCCGGGTCGTCGCCCGCCCCCACGTGCCCACCGTGCACGACCAGGCCCTTGGCGCCCAGCTCGGCCGCGGCGGCCAGGTGCGCGGCCAGCAGCTTGCGGCTGGGGATGCGGACGCGGTTGTTGGCGGTGGCCACGTTGATCACGTAGGGCGCGTGGACGTAGACGTCCACGTCGGAACCGGCGATCTCCCGGGTCCGCTCGCCGATGACCGGGCCCTTCCAGCCCTGGGGGTCGCCGAGGAAGAACTGCGCGACCTCGGCGCCGCGCGCCCTGGCGTGGGCGAGGGGGTCGTCCGAGTCGACATGGGCTCCGATGCGTGGCATGCGTCGAGACTAGCCGTTCCTCACCTTCCGGCCAGGGCTCCGGAACCGGCCGTTTCAGGGGGCCGTCCGGGGGCAGCCGCGAGGACGCGTCCCCCCGCCGCCGTCTGGGAGGCGGCCCGGCCCGAGGAGTCGAGAATGGCCCCCTACCGCTACCGCCGAGGCATCGGCCTCGTCGGCCTCATCTACATCCTGATCGGTCTGTACGTCGCCTGGGTCCACGAGTACATCACCCCGGCGCTGCTGAGGGACGTCGCAGAGGCGCTGCTCGCGGTCCTGCTCTGGTTCCTCGTCCTGCTCGGCGTGGACCTGCACCTGGGATAGCCGCCGGGCGCCGGCGGCCGCCGGACCGGACCGCCGTACGGCGTCGCCGTACGGCCGGGGTCACCACCCCGGGCACCGTACGGCGGGCGGCCCGGTCACCGCACCCGTACGGCGGGGCGGCTCCCGCGCCGGATCCGCGTGACGGGCCGGTCCCCGCCGGGTGTCACGGGATGAAACCGCCGTGGTAGACGCCCAGGGCCACGCCCACGAACGAGGCCACGATGCCGATGACGTTGAGCGCCCGCTCCGGTGTCGTGGCCGAGACGTACTGCGAGTAGAAGCCTCCCCAGAAGCCGATCAGGCCCAGCCAGGACGCGGCCACGTGCGCGGCGGTGATGATCCCGCACACGAAGGCCAGCAGCCCGACGGCGAACGTGGCCAGGCTCAGGCCGTTCTCCAGCGGATGGGGCTCGCCGTCGCCGCCGAGCGGGAGCCTGGCGAACCTCGGTGCCCGTCTGCGGGTGGGACGAGTCGCTTGCGACATGAATAAATCACCCCTTTCCCCTGGTACGGGGGTTCCCGGGGAACGTCCGCCCAACCCTTGACAGCCTGGTAGGCTGACCCGGCTGCGTTGTATGGGGGCGTGTGCTGTGAGCCGCCCTCCGCACCGGGCGCCGAAGTGGGCGCCCGGGACGAAGACGTCAGCGTCCTCCTGTCACGGCACGGTGTCGTGACCGCAAGAGTCCAGAGGAGGTTGGAAGTCAGCATGCGTCGTTACGAGATGATGGTCATCCTCGACCCTTCGCTCGATGAGCGCACGGTGGCCCCTTCCCTCGACCAGTTCCTCACGGTGGTCCGCAACGATGGCGGCACCGTGGAGAAGGTCGACGTGTGGGGCCGTCGTCGGCTGTCCTACGACATCGCCAAGAAGCCCGAGGGCATCTACGCCGTCATCGACATGACCGCGGAGCCCGCCACGGTCAAGGAACTCGACCGGCAGATGAACCTCAACGAGGGCATCCTCCGCACCAAGGTCCTCCGCCCGGACGTGCACTGACCCCCGGTTTTTGTCGGGCGGCAGCCGTACTCTGAGCCGATAACCAGCCGAGGCCGCAGGAAGGGCACGCTAGCCATGGCAGCAGGCGACACTCAGATCACCATCGTCGGCAACCTCGTCGACGACCCGGAGCTGCGCTTCACCCCCGCGGGGCAAGCGGTGGCCCGGTTCCGCATCGCGTCCACTCCGAGGTTCCTGGACAAGCAGACCAACGAGTGGAAAGACGGCGAAGGTCTCTTTCTGACCTGCAACGTCTGGCGGCAGGCGGCGGAGAACGTCGCCGAGAGCCTCCAGCGCGGCATGCGGGTCATCGTCCAGGGACGGCTGCGCCAGAGGTCTTACGAGACCAAGGAAGGCGAGAAGCGCACGGTCTACGAGGTCGAGGTCGACGAGGTCGGCCCGTCTCTGCGCAACGCCACCGCGAAGGTCAACAAGACCGCCCGTCAGGGCGGTGGCGGCGGCTTCGGCGGCGGCCCGGCCGGTGACCCGTGGGCCTCCGCCGCACCCGCCCCCCAGCAGGGCGGCGGTTACGGCGGCGGGAACAACTACGGAGGCGGCGGCCCGCAGGGCGGCGGCGGCTTCGGCGGCGGCCCCCAGCAGGGTGGCGGCGGCGGCGGCTTCGGCGGCGGCGACTTCAGCGACGAACCGCCTTTCTAAAGGGGACGATCCGCGGCGGCCCTCTCGGCCGCCGCGACCGCGCCCACCCAGTCCCAGTATCCGCAGCGACCATTCCCGCCTGAAGGCGGGGCTCTGAAAGGAGCACCACGATGGCCAAGCCGGCACTGCGCAAGCCGAAGAAGAAGGTTTGCCTGTTCTGCCACGACAAGATCTCCTACGTCGACTACAAGGACACGGCGCTGCTTCGGAAGTTCATCTCCGACCGCGGCAAGATCCGTGCCCGCCGGGTGACGGGCAACTGCACCCAGCACCAGCGTGACGTGGCGACCGCTATCAAGAACGCTCGTGAGATGGCGCTCCTGCCGTACATGAGCACCGCGCGCTAAGGAGGTCCGGACCAATGAAGCTCATTCTCACCAGTGAGGTCACCGGCCTCGGTGCCCCCGGCGACATCGTCGAGGTCAAGAACGGCTACGGCCGCAACTACCTGCTCCCCCGCGGCTTCGCGATCCTGTGGACGCGCGGCGGCGAGAAGCAGATCGCCTCGATCAAGAAGGCGCGTGACGCGCGCGAGATCCGCGACCTGGGCACCGCCCAGGAGGTCGCGGGCCGGCTCAAGTCCCTGAAGGTGACCCTGAAGACCAAGGCCGGCGAGTCCGGCCGCCTCTTCGGCTCCGTCACCACGGGCGACATCGCCGAGGCCGTCAAGGCCGCCGGCGGCCCCGAGCTGGACCGCCGTCGCATCGAGATCCCCTCGGGGATCAAGAGCCTCGGCTCCCACCGGGTCAACGTCAAGCTGCACCCGGAGGTCTCCGCGGCCCTCGACATCGAGGTCGTCGCGGCCTGACCGCCAGCGTGAACGAGGGCCCCTTCCCGATCTTCCGGGAGGGGGCCCTCTTCTCGTGTGCCGGGTGCGGGGGAGGCCGTTTCTCCCCTGGTCGACGGCCGTACGTAGAATTCGGGGGTCATCGCTCTCCCCGGAGGTTTGTCATGGTCCGTCCCTCTACGCTGCTCGCGCTCGGTGCCCTCGCGGCGACCGCGGTGGCCTGCGCACCGGTCTCGGACACGACGGGCCAGGCGAGCCCCTCCGCTCCCGCCGGCTCCCCTGCCGCGGACGCCTGCGCCAAGGACGCGCTCGCGCTGAAGACCCCGGGCAAGCTGACCGTCGGCACCGACAAGCCCGCCTACGAGCCCTGGTTCAAGAACGACGACCCGTCGAACGGCGAGGGCTTCGAGAGCGCCGTGGCCTACGCGATCGCCGGGAAGCTCGGCTTCGCTCCCGGCGAGGTCGTCTGGGAGACGGTGCCGTTCGACGCCGCGTTCGCCCCCGGCGCCAAGAAGTTCGACTTCGACGTCAACCAGGTCTCCATCACCCCCGACCGGGCCAAGGTCGTCGACTTCAGCAAGGGCTACTACACGGTCAAGCAGGCCGTCGTCGCGGTCGAGGGCTCGAAGTTCGCCTCCGCGAAGGACCTGGCGTCGCTGAAGGAGGCCCGGATCGGGGTGCAGGTCGGCACCACCAGCCTCCAGGCGGTCAAGGACGTCATCCGGCCCACCGCCGACCCCAAGGTGTACAGCCAGCAGGTCGACGCGGTGAACGCGCTGAAGAACAAGCAGGTGGACGCGATCGTGGTGGACCTGCCGACGGCGTTCTACGTCACCGCCGCGCAGGTGGAGGGTTCGGCGATCGTCGGCCAGTTCGCCGCCGCCGGCGGCGCTCCTGAGCAGTTCGGCCTGGTCTTCGAGAAGGGCAGCCCGCTGGTCTCCTGCGTGGACGCGGCCGTCGAGGAGCTCTCCTCCTCCGGCGAGCTGGCGAAGATCGAGAGCACCTGGCTCGGCTCGGCCGCGGGCGCCCCGGAGCTGAAGTGACCCGTCGAGCCGCCTGCGCTCCCGCCCGGACCGTTCCCGTCCCCCTGCCGGATCCGCGGCGGCGGGTTCTCGTCCGGTCCCTCCTCGCTTCCCGGCAGGGTCCGCGGCGAGGCGCTCCCGTCCCGGTCCGGTCCGGACCATGAGCGAGCGCACCTGGGTCAAGAGCGAGCGGCAGGTCCAGCGGGAGAGGATCCGCCGGAACCGGGCGGTGCGGTCGGGCACGGTCGCCACGGTCTCCACGATCGCCTTCCTCGGCGTGCTGGCGGCGGTGGTCACCGGCTCGCCGGGCTGGCCGCGCGTCCGGGAGACCTTCTTCGACGCCGAGGCCTTCGCCAGGGCGTGGCCGGACGTGCTCGCCGGATTCTGGACGAACGTCCAGATCTTCCTGATCGCCGAGCCGATCATCCTGGTCCTCGGCCTGCTCGTCGCCCTGGCGCGGAACCTGCGGGCCCCCGCCTTCTTCCCGCTCCGAGCCCTGGCGGTGGCCTACACCGACGTGTTCCGCGGGGTGCCGACCATCCTGGTGATCCTGCTGGTCGGGTTCGGCATCCCGGCGCTCGGGCTGCAGGGCGCCCCCACGGACGAGATCACCCTCGGGGTCGTCGCCCTCACCCTCTCCTACGGCGCGTACGTCGCGGAGGTGTTCCGGGCGGGCATCGACTCGGTCCATCCGAGCCAGCGGGCGGCCGCCCGGTCCCTAGGGCTGAGCCACGGCCAGACGATGCGCCACGTGGTGCTGCCGCAGGCCTGGCGCCGGGTCGTCCCGCCGCTGCTCAACGACTTCGTCTCGCTGCAGAAGGACACCGCCCTGGTCTCGACGATCGGCGTGGTCGAGGCGCTGCGCCAGGCGCAGATCTACGCCGCGAGCACGTTCAACTACACCCCCACCCTGGTCGCGGCGCTGCTGTTCATCGCGCTGACCATCCCCATGGCCCGCCTCACCGACCACCTGGCGGCCCGTTCGCAGAGGCGGCGCGGAGCATGAGCCTGCTGACCATCGAGGGCGTCTGGAAGAACTACCACGGCCACAGCGTGCTGCGCGGGATCGACCTGTCGGTCGAGGCGCACGAGGTGGTCTGCCTGATCGGCGCCTCCGGATCGGGCAAGTCCACGCTGCTGCGCTGCGTGAACCTGCTGGAGACCGTCGACGACGGCGTGATCCGCCTCGACGGCGTCGACATCACCGACGTCAGGACCGACGCCGACGAGGTGCGCAAGAGCGTGGGCATCGTGTTCCAGGCGTTCAACCTGTTCCCGCACATGACCGTGCTGGACAACATCACCCTGGCCCCCCGCCGGGTGCACGGGACGAGCCGGGCCCGGGCCGAGGAAGAGGCCCGGGACCTGCTGGCCAGGTTCGGCCTGGCGGACAAGGCGGACGCCTACCCCGACCGGCTCTCCGGCGGCCAGCAGCAGCGGGTGGCCGTCATCCGGGCGCTGGCCAACCGGCCGCGCCTGATGCTGCTGGACGAGGTCACCTCGGCGCTGGACCCGGCGCTGGTCGCCGAGGTCCTGGAGATCATCAGGGAGCTCAAGGAGGGTGGGATGACGATGGTCCTGACCACCCACGAGATGGGTTTCTGCCGGGAGATCGCGGACACCGTCTGCTTCCTCGACGACGGGGTGCTGCTGGAGCGCGGCACCCCCGAGCAGATCTTCACCGATCCCCGGGAGCCCCGGACCCGGGAGTTCCTGCGGACGGTGCTCGACGCCCGCCGCCTGTGAGGCCCTTCCGGGTGGACGGCGCCCACCGCCGGTGAGCCCTTTCCGGGTGGACGGTGCCCGCCGTCCGCCTGCCCGGCACGGTGCGGGGGTCAGCGTCGGTGCCGCCCGCGGGACTCGAAGGAGGGGTCGGCGGTGGGACGGCCGCCGGCCAGCACGCTGTTCCGCCTGCCGTACAGCAGGTAGACCAGCATGCCGAAGGCCATCCAGGCGGCGAAGTACAGCCAGGTGACGACCTGGAGGTTCACCATCAGCCAGAGGGTCGCCAGGATCGACGCGATGGGCACGTACGGCGAGAGCGGGGTGCGGAAACCGCGGGGCAGATCGGGCATCGTCCGGCGCATCCGCAGCACGCCGGCCGCCGCCGCGACGAACACGCACAGGCTGCCGATCACGACCAGCGGTTCCAGGGTGAGCACCGGCACGAACTCGGCGAGCAGGATCGCCACCCCGCCGATGACCAGGGTGGCCCGGGTCGGGCTGTGGTAGGAACGGTTGATCCTGGCGAGCGGCCGGGGGAACAGCCCGTCCCGGGCCATGGAGAAGATCACCCGGGTCAGGCCCACGAGCAGCACCAGGACGACCGTGGTGAGACCCAGCACCGCGCCGAGGTTGATGACGTGGACCATGAAGCCGTCGCCCGTGCGGCGGAAGGCGCTGGCGAGCGGGGCGGTCGGGGCGATCCTGTCGTAGGAGGTCATGCCGACCATGACCACGGCGACCGCGATGTAGATCACCGTGGTCGCCACCAGGCTGCGGATGATGCCCCGGGGGATGGACCGGGGGGCGTCCTCGGCCTCCTCGGCGGCCGTCGCCACGACGTCGAAGCCGATGTAGGCGAAGGTGATGGTGGCCGAGGCGGCGAAGATGCCGAACCAGCCGAACGCGGTCGTCTGGCCGAAGACCATGCCGAGGAGCGGGGAGTGCAGGGTGTCCGCGGCGGTCTCGACCGGGGCGGACGGCACCGGGATGGCGGCCAGGTTGCGCTGGTCGAAGTGGACAGCGCCGACCACGATCACCGCCCCGACGGCCAGCAGCTTGGCGATCACGATGATCCACAGGGCGCGCAGGCCCACCCGGGCGCCGAGCGCCACCACCCCGGTCAGCAGCACCAGGATGAGCAGGGTGAACAGGTCGAAGCCCTCGGCCTGGCCGATGACCCCGGAGAGCGGCGCGGGGATGGGGACGCCGAGGTCGGCCAGCATCTGGGCGGCGTAGAGCGACCAGACGCGGGCCACCACCGCCGCGGCCACGAGCAGTTCCATCACCAGGGCCCAGCCGACGATCCAGGCCCATACCTCGCCGAAGATGACGTAGGTGAAGGTGTAGGCGCTGCCGGAGGCCGGCATGGCGGACGACAGCTCCGCGATGCAGAAGGCCACGAGCAGGCTCGTGATACCGGCGATCATGAAGGAGAGGATCACGCCCGGTCCGGCCATGGTGGCCGCCTGCCGGCCGGCGAGGCTGAAGATGCCGGATCCGATCATGACGCCGATGCCGAGCACGATGAGGTCGGCCTGCCCGTAGGTCTTGGCCAGGCCGTGGCGTGCGCCGGTCCAGCGGTCCACGGCTTCGCTCGGCGGGAGGCGGCGGGTGATCGACGGGGAGCGGTCCTCGAACACGGGGTGACCAATCAGTTCGGAGCAACGTCCTTGTTGCCGGACTTGTTCACAGTGCCGCAGCGGCTCACCCGGGACAAGAGAGAAGCGATCACGTGGTGGACACCTCCCGGTCACACATCGGCCACCCCGCGTGCTTCCCAGGTCCCGCACCGGGCCGGGTCATACGCGGACCGGGCCGCGCACCGGACCAGGCCGGGTCACGCACCGGGCCGGGCCGGGTCGCGCGCGGGCCGGGTCACGCGCGGGCCGGGCCGGACCCCGTGCCCGTCACCAGCCAGTCGCCGCCGCGTGCGCGCAGGCCCAGCGTCACCAGCCGGGCCGCCATCCACAGCCCGAGTGCCGCCCAGAGCGCGACCAGGCCCCCGCCGGAGACGACGACCAGCAGCGCGGCGGGCAGGTAGGCCAGCGTCGTCCACAACCCCGCCCAGGCCAGATAGGTCTGGTCGCCGGCCCCGATCAGCACGCCGTCCAGCACGAAGACGACCCCGGCGACCGGCTGCAGGAGCGCCACCACCCAGAGCAGGGGGAGCAGTTCCCCGGCCACCGCCGGTCCGGCGTCGAACAGCGCGGGCGTGAACGGTCCCGCGACCACCACCAGGACGCCCAGCACGACCCCGGAGCCGACGCCCCACGCCACCATCCTCCGGGTGGCGGCCCGGGTCCCCGCCACGTCCCCGGCGCCCAGGGTGTGACCGGTGATGGCCTGCCCGGCGATGGCGATCGCGTCCAGGGCGAAGGCCAGCAGGATCCAGATCCGGAAGACGATCGTGTGGGCCTCCAGCCGCTCGTCCCCCATCCGGGTGGCCACCGCCGTCGCGATGACCAGCACCACCTGCAGGCAGAGCGTGCGGACGACCAGCGCGACCCCGGCCGACCCCGCCGCCCTGATCCCGGAGCGGTCGGGCCGGAAGGGCGCCCGGTGACGGCCGAACATCATGGCCAGGTAGACCGCGGCGGCCACGGTCTGGGCAGCCACGGTCCCCCACGCCGACCCGGCCAGACCCCAGTCGAGGACCAGGACGAACACGCCGTTGAGCACCGCGTTGAGCGCGAAGGACCCGACGGAGACCAGCAGCGGCGTCGCGGTGTCCTGCATGCCGCGCAGCACCCCGGTCCCGGCCAGCACCAGCAGCATCGACGGCACGCCGAGCAGGCTGATCCGCAGGTAGACCACCGCCTGCCGGGCGAGCTCCCCCTCCGCGCCGAGCAGGTGGACGAGGTACGGCGCGAGCGGCCACACGACCGCGATGATCACCGCTCCGGCCCCGGCGGCGAGCCAGAGGCCGTCCACCCCCTGGCGGAGCGCCCCTCGCAGGTCCCCCGCGCCCAGTCGCCGGGCCACCGACGCCGTCGTGCCGTACGCCAGGAACACGCACAGGCCCACCAGGGCGCTCAGCACGGTGCCCGCGACCCCCAGCGCGCCGAGCGCGGGCGCGGGCAGGCGGCCGACGATGACGGTGTCGGTGAGCAGGAACAGCGGCTCGGCGACCAGCGCGCCGAAGGCGGGGACGGCCAGCCGGAGGATCCGCCGGTCGTCGGCGTGGAGGGTAAGAGGCACCCGTTCATTGTGTCTCTTACCGCGGACGCTCCGCCTCGGCGGGCCGGTGTCGGAGGCGCCGGAGATCGATCCGAACGCGTCACTCCGACTTTCTTTCCTCCACAGGCAGTGGATTAAGTCTTCCCAGCTCAGAGCGGTCTTCCGTGCTGTGGAAAACAGTTATCCACAGGACTGTCCCCAGGCTGTCCCCATGCCTGTGGGGGAACCGCACAAGTTATCCACAGGTCTGTCGACAGGCCGCGTTGCCGTCCGGTCCGCGGAGCGGCGAGACTGTCAGCCCGGTCGGCTAAAACTAGGGGCAGCGGACCGCGATGAAAGAGGGGGTGCGCGGTGAGCATCGCAGATCCACCGGTCTTCGAGCCGGGGTTCGAACGCACGCCGCCGAACAACATCGAGGCCGAGCAGTCCGTGCTGGGCGGCATGCTCCTGTCCAAGGACGCCATCGCCGACGTCGTCGAGATCCTGCGGTCCGACGACTTCTACCGCCCGGCCCACCAGCTCATCTACGACATCATCACCGCCCTCTACGGCCGGGGTGACCCTGCCGACGCCGTCACGGTCTTCGACGAGCTGCAGAAGCGCGGCGAGGTCGCCCGGGTCGGCGGCGGCGCCTACCTCCACACGCTCACCGCCGTCGTGCCCACCGCCGCCAACGCGGGCTACTACGCGCGGATCGTCCGCGAGCAGGCCGTCCTCCGCCGCCTCATCGAGGCCGGCACCCGCATCGTCTCCTTCGGGTACGGCGGGCAGGACGAGGAGGTCGACGAACTCGTCGACCGCGCCCAGGCCGAGATCTACAAGGTCACCGAGCGCCGCACCTCCGAGGACTACGCGCCGCTGGCCGACATCATGCCCGGGGCGCTCGACGAACTGGAGGCCATCGGCGGCCGGAGCGGCCAGATGGTCGGCGTCCCCACCGGCTTCCAGGACCTCGACGCCCTCACCAACGGCCTCCACCCCGGCCAGATGATCGTCGTGGCCGCCCGGCCTGCCATCGGCAAGTCGACTTTAGGACTTGATTTCGCAAGATCTGCAGCTATCAAGCACGGTATGACCACTGTCGTGTTCTCGCTGGAGATGTCCAGAAACGAGATCACGATGCGTCTGCTCTCGGCCGAGGCGCGGGTGGCGCTGCACTCCATGCGGTCGGGCTCGATGACGGACGAGGACTGGGCCCGGCTGGCGCGCCGGATGGGCGAGGTGGCCGAGGCCCCGCTCTACATCGACGACTCGCCGAACATGTCGATGATGGAGATCCGGGCCAAGTGCCGCCGGCTGAAGCAACGGCACGACCTGCGCTTCGTCGTCATCGACTACCTCCAGCTGATGTCCTCGCCGAAGAAGACCGAGAGCCGGCAGAACGAGGTCTCGGAGATCTCCCGTGCGATCAAGCTGCTCGCGAAGGAGCTGGAGGTCCCGGTCATCGCGATCTCGCAGCTGAACCGTGGCCCGGAGCAGCGAACGGACAAAAGGCCCATGGTCAGCGACCTTCGCGAATCCGGATCAATCGAGCAGGATGCGGACATGGTCATCCTTCTGCATCGGGAGGACGCATATGAACGCGAATCCCCCCGAGCCGGTGAGGCGGACCTGATCGTGGCCAAGCACCGTAACGGCCCGACCGCCACGGTCACGGTGGCCTTCCAGGGCCACTACAGCCGCTTCGTCGACATGGCGCCTCACTAGGACGTGCCAGGACTCCGGTCCGGGCGTCCGCCGGCGGAGCCGTTCTCCCGCCGCCGTCCGGGGGCGCTTCCGGCGGTGCGCGGCGGCCTGCCGTACGGGGGTCAGAGCACCGTGCGGACGTGGGTGGTGAGGCGGCGGCCGTCGAAGACGTGCAGGGCGAACTGGGGCGGTCGGCCCCGGTCGACCGGGACCGGCTCGGCCGACTCAGCGGGGGTCAGGATGGTGTTGACCACACCGGGGGCGACCAGCAGGGGCAGGCCCGCGAACACGGTGCTCGCCGGGGTGTGGGCGTGCCCGGCGAGCACGGCGACGACCTGGGGGTGCCGCCGGAGCACCTCCTCCAGCCGTTCGGGGGCGCGCAGCCCGATCTCGTCCACGTAGGGGATGCCCAGCGCGGCCGAGGAGGACCTTGCGGAAGGCCGTACGGTCGTCGTGGTTGCCCGGGCACACGGCCGTGGGGAAGCGGGAGGCCAGCAGGCCGCGTGCGGTCTCGTACTCCTCCACCGCGCCGTGGTCGGCGATGTCGCCGGTCACCAGGACGGCGTCCAGCGGCCCGGGAAGGCTCTCCAGGTGGCGCATGACGGCCCGGGTCCGGTCGGCGCTGCGCGGGTCGTCGTCGATGTGGATGTCGCTCAAGTGGGCCAGTGTCAGCATGCCAGGAGCCTGGCACGGAGTCCGGTACGGCGGGCGGGCCACATCGTCCCCGCTTCGCCGCAAGGGAGTGGGCCACCGGTCCCGCGGAGAGTGGCAGGCGAGGGGCGCCGACCTCGGGGCGTCCGGTAGGAGCGCGGGGCACCGGTCCGTGGCGGGTGGAGAGCCCGGCTCGGGGACGTCCACGGGAAGGCGCAGGCCGGAGCATATGAGGTTTCAAGTCATCCTTAAGTCGCTTGTGGCAGGGTTTGCGCCAGCTGCTCAACGACTGCGGGGTGGGGATGTTCGGGATCGTTCGGCCATGTCGTCATGGAATGTGCCGGGGGCTGTTCGCGTCATGGATGGCGCACCTGTGCGGGCTCTGCCTGGCGCTGCGCGACGAGCACGGGCACGCGGCGCGCCTGGTGACCAACTACGACGGGCTGATCGTCTCGGTCCTGGCCGAGGCGCAGTCCCCGGCGCTCTCGCCGCGCCGCCGGGCCGCCCCGTGCGCGCTGCGCGGATTCTCCGGCGCAGAGGTGGTCGGTGCTCAGGCCGAGGGGGTGCGGCTGGCGGCGGCGACCTCGCTGATCCTGGCCTCGGGCAAGGTCAGGGACCACATCGCCGACGGCGACGGGATGTACGCCCGGCGCCCGGTCGCCGCCGCGGCGGGCCGGGTGGCCGCGCGCTGGGAGGCCGCCGGGACCCGGACGGCCACCGACGTCGGGTTCGACGCGGGGGTGCTGGTGGACGCGGTGGCCCGGCAGGCCCGGCTGGAGGCCGAGCCGGGGCTCGCCCTGCTCGCGCTGACCGCCCCGACCGAGGACGCGGTCGCCGCCGCGTTCGCGCACACCGCGGAGCTGGCCGGCAAGCCGCACAACGCCGCCTCGCTGGCCGAGGCGGGACGCTGCTTCGGGCGGCTCGCCCACCTGGTGGACGCGGTGGAGGACCTGGAGGAGGACCGTACGGCGGGCGCCTACAACCCGCTGCTCGCCACCGGGACCGACCTCGCCGAGGCCCGGCGGCTCTGCGACGACGCGCTGCTGGGCCTGCGGCTGGCGGTGGCCGACCTGGACCTGGAGGAGCGGGGCCTGGTCAAGGCGCTGCTGGTGAAGGAGGTCGGCCGCTCGGTGGACCGGGTCTTCGCACAGTGCTCCCCGGCGGCCGGCGGGGCCGGCACCCGGGAGCCGTCCGGTGACGCCTGTGCGCGGGAGGCCGGAGGGACCGGCCGGGCAGCGGACCGGGACGCTCCGGCGGGGGCCCGGCGGAAGGGCGACCCCGGGACGGCCCCGCCCCGCGACCCGCGGCTGAAGCCCGAACCCGGCTGCGGACCCCGGCTCTGCTTCGCGCTCAGCTTCATGGCCTGCTCCTGCGGGCTCTACCGGCCGCCGTGGGACGAGGACCGGTACAAGTCCTGCGGTGAGCGCCTCGACTGCGGTGGCTGCGACGCCTGCGGGCAGTGCTGTGACGCGTGCTCGGGCTGCTGCGAGGGCTGTTCGTGCTGCTGCGACGGCTGCGGCTGCGACTGCTGACCTCTCTCCGGGGCGGTCTCCGGTCCCGCCCCGGTCCGGGGACGGGGCCGGTCCTCAGGGCAGCAGGACCAGGCGACCGCGGAGGCCCCCCTCGGCCAGCCGCCGGTGAGCGGCCGCGGCCTCGGCGAGCGGGAGGGTGTCCGCCACCCGCGGGGTCAGACGGCCCTCGTCCACGAGCCGGGCCAGCTCGGTGAGGCGGGCGCCGTCCGCGCGGACCCAGACGTTGGCCACCCGGATGCCGCGCAGCGGGAGGGGCGCGGCGCCGCCGATCACGGCTACGAACGAGCCCCCGCCGCGCACCGCGTCCAGTGCGGGCAGGCCGACCACGGCCGCGTCGATCGCGCCGTGCGCCCCGCCGGGGACGAGGGCCCGCACGGAGGCGCTCAGGTCGGCGCCCCGGGGGACGAAGAACTCGGCGCCGAGCTTCCTGACGGCCTCCTCGTCCGCCGCGCCCGCCACCGCGATCACCCGCAGCCCGCGGGCCGCGGCGAGTTCGACGGCGTAGCCGCCCACGGCTCCGGCGGCGCCGGTCACCAGCAGCGTCCGCCCCTCCTCCAGATCGGCGAGGTCCAGGGCCTGGGCGGCGGTCAGGCCGTTCAGAGGGATCGTCGCGGCCTCGGCCGGGGTGGCGTTCCGCGGGGCCGGGGCCACCGCGTCGGCGTCGAGGACGATCTGCTCGGCGTATCCGGCGTGCGAGACGTCGAGCCGGTCGGAGATCCCGATCACCCGGTCGCCCGGTGCGAACGCGTCCACCCCCGGGCCGACCTCGTCGACCACCCCGGCCACGTCCCAGCCGACGCCCTGAACCTCGCGGGCGGTCGTCAGCCCGAACTCGACGAGCATCCCCGTCCTGGTGGCGGCGTCGACCGGGTTGACCCCGGCGGCCTCGACCCTGATCCGGACCTGGCCGGGGCCGGCCGCGGGGACCGGGACGTCGACCGTCTCCAGGACCTCCGGGCCGCCGAACGAGCGGATCACCACAGCGCGCATCTCTGTCTCCTGAATCGTGTTCCGGTGAGGATGCGACAAACTTATGGAGTGCTACTCTCTCCTGGGAAGTACGCACTTCGGGGTGCGTACCGCACGGGGAGGAGCGCCATGGCCACCAGGACGGCCGAACAGCGGCGGCAGGACGCCCGCGCCGAGTACGACGCCTACCTCGCCGCCTGCCCGGCCAGGCAGCTGCTCGACACGATCAGCGACAAGTGGGTCAGCCTGCTGCTGAACGCCCTCGCCGACGGCCCGAAGCGCTACAGCGACCTGTCCCGGATCGTGGCCGGGGTCAGCCAGAAGATGCTCACCCAGACCCTGCGCTCCATGGAGCGCGACGGCCTGGTCTCCCGTACGGTGACCCCGGCCGTTCCCGTCCGCGTCGACTACGAGCTCACCGGCCTCGGCCGGGACCTGCAGCCGCTGATGCGCGCCATCAAGTCCTGGGCCGAGTCGCACATCGAGCAGGTCCACGAGGCCCGCGCGGCCTACGACACCCGCACGTGACCGGGCGGTACGGCCCGCCGGCCGTACCGCCCGCTCACGCCGCCGGGAAGCGGGCCCACCGCCGCCGGGCGGGGTCACTGCCAGCGGAAGAACCGGGCCGCCAGCCCGCCGAAGAGCAGCAGGGTCGCGGCCATCACCACCAGGTTCAGCGTCTGCGGGGCGTCGCCCGCCCAGGTGTCCCGCAGCGCCTGGCCGAAGGGCGCCAGGGGCAGGAAGTCGCCGATCCGCTGGAGCAGGTCGGGCATGAACTCCCGGGGGAACCACATGCCGGCCACGAACATCAGCGGGAACATCAGAAGCGAGCCGATGGCCGGCGCGGACTTGGCGGTGGGGGCGACCGCGGCGATCAGCAGGCCGATCGCGAACAGCGAGGCGGTGCCGAGAAGGAAGACCCCGACGAAGGGCAGTAGGTTCTTGGGCACGGGCACGTCGAGGAAGAGGTTGCCCAGGACGACCAGCAGGGTCGTGGCGATCACCGCGACGACGAGGTTGTTCACCAGCTGGGCGACCAGCACCCGGATCGGGCTGACCGGGGTGGTGGACATCCGGCGCAGCACCCCCGCCTCGCGGTAGGCCGCCAGCGTGCCGGGCAGCACGGTCAGCGCCATCGTCACCACGGACAGGATCGTCATCATCGCGGGGAAGTAGTTGTCGATCCCCCGCTGGCCGCCCATGTCCGGGTTCGCCTCCTGGAGACCGGGGATGACGTTGCCCAGGCCGATCAGGAGCACGAGCGGGAGCAGGATCGCGAAGATCAGCCCACCGGGCTCGCGGAGGAACAGCTTGGCCTCGGTCGTGATCATCTTGCTCATCGGGCGTCTCCATTGGTGATCTTCTTGCCGGTGAGGGCGAGGAACGCGTCGTCGAGGGTGGCCTGCTCGACGCGGAGGTCGGCGGGGACGACCCCGGCCGCGGCCAGGGCGGTGGTGACCGCCAGCAGCAGGTTGCCGGAGCCGGTGACCTCGACCCTCCCGCCGCTGCTGTGCACGCCGGTCACCTCGGGCAGCGCCTTCAGCACGGCGTCGTCGAGCGGTCCCGAGGGCCGGAACCTCACGGTCTGCTGCCGGTCGACCCGCGAGATCAGCCCGGCCGGGCTGTCGACGGCGACCACCCGCCCGGAGTCGATCAGCGCGATCCGGTCGCAGAGCCGCTCGGCCTCCTCCATGAAGTGGGTGACCAGCACGATCGTCACACCGTCCGCCCGGACCTGCTCGATGAGGTCCCAGGTGTCCCGGCGGGCCTGCGGGTCCAGCCCGGTGGTCAGCTCGTCCAGGATCGCCACCTCGGGGTCGCCGACCAGCGCCAGCGCGATCGAGAGCCGCTGCTGCTGGCCGCCGGAGAGCTTGCCGTACCGGGTGTCGCGCTTGTCGGCGAGCCCGACGCGCTCCAGCAGCGCGTTCCAGTCGGCGGGCTTGGAGTAGAAGGACGCGTACAGGTCCAGCGCCTCCCAGACCTTGATCTTCTCGGGGAGCGCCGAGCTCTGCAGCTGCACGCCGAGCTTCTCCTTGATCGCGTCTCGGTGCAGGCCGCCGAGCACCTTCACGGTGCCGGAGTCGGGGGTGCGCAGGCCGGCGACGCACTCGACGGTGGTCGTCTTGCCGGCGCCGTTGGGGCCGAGAACACCGAAGATCTCGCCCTCCTCGACGGCGAACGACACGTCGTCCACCGCGAGCCGGTCGCGGTACCGCTTGCGGAGGCTGTCAACCTCGATCACCTTCATGGCCACGACGCTACGGACGGCGCCGCGGGGGGAGAATCGCCCTGGGCACCCGGCGGGGGTGGGGTTACCTCCACTCCCGGACGGGATCCGGCCCCACTGGGCGGAACCGGGGCCGATGGCGGAGACTGCAGGGCATGAAGGTCATGCGGCGATACGCGGAGGCCCCGCTCCGGGCGGCGTTCCTGGGCCTGCTGGCGGTGACGGACGTGTTCCTGGCGGCGGGGGTCCTGGTGACGGCCCTGTTCGCGTTCGCACTGGGGATGATCTTCCTCTTCCCCTCGGCGGTCAGGGCGGTGCGGCGCCGTACGGGGCTGGCGCGGAGGCTGAACGGCAGGTGGCTCGGCGAGGAGATCGCACCGTCCTACCTGCCGCCCCCGCCGCCGGTCCGGCCGCAGCCCGACGGCTGGTACCGGCACGACCGCCAGCTCTACCGGACCCCGCGCTGGCCGGACTGGCACAACCGCTGGCAGTGGATGTTCGGCGACCCGGCCACCTGGCGGGACACGGTCTGGCTGCTGCTCAACCCGCTGGCCGGCGGCCTGCTCCTGCTCCTGCCGCTCGCCGTCGCGGTCTTCGGCCTGTCCCTGCCGTGGACGTGGCACCCCATCGGAGGGGTGCCGGTGGGGCTGGCGCTGGTCGCCGCGGGGGCGGCCGCGCTCCCGCGGCTGCTGCGCCTGTACGGCTGGTGGAACGAGCTGTTCCTCGGCCCCACGGCCAAGTCCCTGCTGGCGAGCCGGATCCACAAGCTCAACCAGGAGCGGGTGGAGACGGTGGACTCGCAGGCGGCCGAGCTGCGCCGGATCGAGCGCGACCTGCACGACGGGGCGCAGGCCCGGCTGGTGGCCATCGGGATGACGCTCGGCGCCGTCGAGACCCTGGTGGAGTCCGATCCCGCGGCGGCCAGGGCGCTGCTGGCGAAGGCACGTGAGGCGTCCTCCACCGCACTCACCGAGCTGCGCGGCCTGGTCCGGGGCATCCACCCGCCGGTCCTGGCCGAGCGCGGCCTCGGCGACGCCGTACGCGCCCTCGCCCTGGACAGCCCGCTCAAGGCCGAGGTCGCCGTCGAGCTGCCGGTGCGGCCCGAGCCGCCGGTGGAGTCGGCGGCCTACTTCGCGGTCAGCGAGCTGCTGACCAACGCGGCGCGCCACGGGGGCGCGGACCGCGTCTGGATCGACGTGGGCAGCCGGGACGGGGCGGTGCGGATCACCGTCACCGACGACGGTTCCGGCGGCGCCGACCCGGCGCGGGGCAGCGGCCTGCGCGGCATCGAGCGGCGGCTGGCCGCCTTCGACGGGGTGCTCGCGCTCAGCAGCCCGCCGGGCGGGCCGACCACCGCGGTGATCGAGCTCCCGTACGCGCGGGGCGTCCGCGAGCAGCGGAGCACGGAGAAGATGCCCTGGTGGAAGTGGCTCATCGTGGGAACCGGCTGGGGCCTGGCCTGGCTGCCGCTCTTCCCGCAGGGGCTGGTCACCCTGGTGATGAAGCTGGTCGCTCCGGAGGAGCGGAGCTGGTTGCTCCCGCTCTACCTGCCCGATCCGTGGTCGTGGCTGCTGATCGTCTTCAACATCGCCCTGGGCACCACCATGTACGCCGCGGCCGTCCTGCTCCCGATCCAGCACTCCCGTCGGCGGTGGATGGCCGAGGCCGCTCCACACCGCCTATGTTCGGACCGATGAGCCCGCACACCCCTCCCCACCGTTCCCGGACCCCGCACCCTCCGCAGGGGGGCCGATGAGTCCCCGCGTCGTCATCGCCGAGGACCTCTACCTGCTCCGGGAGGGCCTGGTCCACCTGCTCCAGGCCCACGGCTTCGAGGTCGTCGCCGCCGTCGAGTCCGGCCCCGAGCTGCTGCGGGCGCTGACCGGCGAGCGGCCCGACGTGGCCGTGGTGGACGTACGGCTCCCGCCCACCTTCACCGACGAGGGCCTCCAGGCCGCACTGGCCGCCCGCCGGGCGGTCCCCGGCCTGCCGGTCCTGGTGCTCTCCCAGCACGTCGAGCAGCTCTACGCCCGCGAACTGCTCGCCGACGGCTCCGGGGGGATCGGCTACCTGCTGAAGGATCGGGTGTTCAACGCCGACCAGTTCGTCGACGCCGTGCGCCGGGTCGCGGCCGGCGGGACCGCGATGGACCCCGAGGTGATCGCCAAGCTGCTGGTCAGCACCGCCCGGCACGAGCCGCTCGCCACGCTGACCCCGCGCGAGCGCGAGGTGCTGGAGCTGATGGCCGAGGGCCGGTCCAACGCGGCGATCTCCCAGCGGCTGTTCCTCAGCGAGAGCGCGGTCGGCAAGCACACCGCGGGCATCTTCACCAAGCTCGGCCTCGCCCCGTCCGACGACGACAACCGCCGGGTCCTGGCCGTCCTGACCTACCTCAACGCGGCCCGGTCCTGACCCGGTCCGCCCGGTCCCGCCCCGGTCCAGGCCGCACCGGAACGGGCTCGGGCCGTCGCGCCGGGATGCTCCGCCACGCGGTCGGACGAGGAGAGGCCGGAGCACCCGGCGCGCCTCGCGGGTGGGGCCGAATGTCGGTGGCAGCGGATAACGTCTGTCCGAGTACGGACATCCGCATGCAGAAGGGGTTCCGACGTGAAATTCCGGGTTGACCGCGACGTCCTGGCCGAAGCCGTGGCCTGGGCGGCCCGGGTGCTGCCGGCCCGTCCGGCGCTCCCCGTCCTGTCCGGCCTGCTCCTGGAGGCCGGGCCGGAGGACCTCGTGCTCTCGGCCTTCGACTACGACGTCTCCGCCCGGGCGTCCGTGGAGGCCGAGGTGGCCGAGCCCGGCCGGGTGCTGATCCCGGGCAGGGTCCTGGCGGAGATCACGCGGAGCCTGCCGGGGAAGGCGGTCGAGGTGGTCGCCGACGGCTCGGAGGCGGCGCTGACCTGTGGCAGCGCGGAGTTCAACCTGCGCACCATGCCGGTGGAGGACTTCCCGACGCTGCCCGCGATGCCGCCGAGGATCGGCGCGATCGGCGGCGTGGTCTTCGCGAGCGCGGTCGGCCAGGTCGCCCCCGCGGCCAGCCGCGACGAGACCCTGCCCATGCTGACCGGTGTCCGGGTCGACGTCGCCGGTGAGCACGTGACGATGGCCGCCACCGACCGCTACCGCATCGCGGCCAGGGAGTTCGACTGGCGGCCGGAGCGACCCGGTGCCGAGGCCGCGGCCGTGGTCCCCGCGCGGGTGCTCGTCGAGGTGGCCAGGTCACTGCGCGGCGGCGAGGTGGCGGTGGCGCTGGGCGACGGCATCGCCGGGTTCGAGAGCGTCGGGCGGAGCACCACGGTCCGGCTGCTCGACGAGCAGTTCATCGACTACCGCGCCCGGCTGGCCGGTGACTGGTCCATCCGGGCGGACGTCCGGGTGGCGCCGTTCGTCGAGGCCGTCAAACGGATCCGGCTGGTCGCCGAACCCACCACCGCGATCCGCCTGTCCTTCGGACAGGGGCAGGTGACCATCCAGGCGGGCGGGGGCGAGGTCGGTCGGGGGACGGAGGTCCTCGACGCGGAGCTGTCCGGCGGGGACATCCAGATCGCCTTCCAGTCCCAGTTCCTGCTGGACGGCCTCTCCGGGGTGGAGAGCGAGTTCGTCCGCCTCAACATGGAGTCGCCGACGCGTCCGGCCCTCATCACCGAGGTCCCGGGAGACGCCGTGCCCGCCTTCCGCTACCTCGTCATGTCCCTGCGCCAGGCGTGAGCGCGAAGGGCCCGCCCCGACGGGGCGGGCCCTTCGCCATACGGGGCGAAGCCCCGGAAGGTCAGGCGGAGACTTCCTGGGAGTCGGTGAGCGCGATCAGGATGTGCTCCATGCACGCGTGTCCCGCGCGTTCGGCGGCGGTCACGTCACCGGCGGCGATGGCACGGGCGATCGCGTCGTGCGGGATGTAGCTGCTGTCGATCGCCGTCCCCGCGGCCTTGATGCTGGCGCGCAGGGCGGCCGAGAAGTCCTCGTAGAGGTCGACCAGGACGCGGTTGTGGGTGGCGTGGACGACCGCCATGTGGAAGGCGAGGTCGGCTTCGACGAACCCGTCGGGCTCACCGACCTCCCAGGCCCGCTCCCGTACGGCCAGGGCCTCCTCGATGAGGGCGATGTCCTCGTCGGTGCGCCGGGTGGCGGCCAGCCGGGCGGCCTCGACCTCCAGCGCGCGCCGTACCTCCAAGATCTCCAGCTGCTCGGCGGCGCGCAGCCGCCGGAGCATGGCCCCGGAGAGCTCACTCGTGGCGCGCACGTAGGTGCCGTCGCCCTGACGGCACTCCAGCAGGCCCGCATGGGTGAGCGCCCGGACGGCTTCCCGCACGGTGTTGCGTCCGACCCCGAGCTGCTCGGCGAGCACCGTCTCAGTGGGGATCTTCGCGTTCATCTGCCAGGAGTTCGACGTGATCTGCTCCTTGAGCTGATCGATCACCTGGTCGACGAGCGACGCTCGGTGCGCCGTACGCAGACTCACAGTCCGCCTCCTATGGGGAACCAATCATCCTATGAGTCAATGACTGATCGACCCTAATTATTCCGGAGGCATAAATCCAAATCTGGAGCCCCAGGGGCAAGAGAAGCCTTACCGCACCAGGGCAGAGTCGACCGTCATGCCCACCAGCGCGCCACGCACGCCGACTGCCTCGAGTGCCTTACGATACGCGGCGGTCTGCGCATCCCGTGCACCGGCCTGGCCGTACAGGTCTCCGAGCCGGCGCCAGATCCGGGCGGTCTCCCGGTCGGAGCCGGTGGAGGCCGGGCGCAGGCCGTCGAGCAGGGCCTGCGCGTTCCGCAGACTGGTGAGGGCGTCCCCTTCGCCGTACGCGAGCGCGATCTCGGCGAGCAGCAGGTGCGCGGTGGCGCCGATGCCGTCCGGGCGCTCCCCGAGGAGGCCGAGGGCCGAACCGGCCAGCCGGACCGCGCCGCCGGGGTCGCCGGTCCGCAGCTGCACGTGGGCGAGCACGACCAGGCTCTTGGCGCGTTCGCCGACGAGGGAGGGGAAGGTGGCGAAGACCTCACCGGCCGCGCTCGCGAGCTCGGGGATCCCGCTCATGGGCTCGTCGTCGCGGGAGGCCGCCAGGCGGGACCACTCCATCGCGATGAGGGCGAGCCTGAGCGCCATCCGGGACGGCCGCCCGGTCGCGATCGCGTCGTCGGCGAGGCGTACGGCCAGCGCCGAGTCCTCTCCTTCGGCCGCGGTCGCGCTCGCCTGCCAGAGGGAGTGGACCTCCGCTTCGCGGTTGACCGCGGCGGGCACCCCGTTGGCCATGATGACCTGCCGGACATAGGCCAGGCCCGGGGAGTCCGTCCCCCGAGAGGAATCGGTCTCCATCAGGGCGGCGGCCAGGTCGACCGCGATCTCGCCCTGGGTCAGCGCCAGCCGGTTCACCTGGACCAGGGCGTCGTGCGCCAGATCGTGGGCGCGCAGGGTGTCGCCGGCGCGCAGGTAGCACCGGCTCAGGGCGACGGTCAGCGGCAGGTCCGCCAGGCGCTCGGGATGGGCGGCGGCCTCGCGGCGGAGCCGCTCGAACGCCTCGACGGCGGGACCGATCCGGCCCTGCGACTCCAGGGCGCGGGCGCGGCCGAACCGGGCGAGGGCGGAGATGATGGCGTTCTCGTCGCCCGCGGCCTTGACGATGTCACCGAAGCGATCCGCCGCCAGGGCCGGGTCGCCGTGGTGGAGCTCCAGCTCCGCGTGGCGCAGGCCGAGCTCGGTGTCGATGCGCTGACGCGGCTCGACCCCGTGCAGGAGGAACTCGGTGGTGCACCCCAGGCGTTCGGCGAGCAGTCGCGCGACCACAGGGGTCGGCGTGCGCTTGCCCGACTCGATGAGGGACACGTAGCTGTCGGACAAGTCCGGCCCGGCGAGCTGGGCCTGGGACATGCGCCTGCTCAGCCGCAATCCGCGGACACGGTCACCGATGGTTCCCTGACTCGGCATCTGATCTCTCAGGGCGGGGGATGGTCAATGTTGCAGCCATGATTGCACGAAGCAGCCGAATCGGGTAACCCCCGTGCAGAATCCCTGGTCGAACTCGTTCCAATTTCCCTACGTCACAGTGGACATACAGGGATTAATCATCCGAGTCGTTGCCGCCGGGGAAGAGCATCTGACAGACCTCGAGATAGAGCGTCTCGGGATAGGGGATGTAGGGGATCGTCGAGAGCGCCTGGTCCTGACCGGCCGACTCGAGGATGAACTCGCCGTATCCCAGCATGCGCCCGAGCAGGGAGCGCTGGAAGCTCATGTCCGTCACCTTGCCGAGCGGCATCATGTCGACCCGGCGCGTGATCAGCCCCGTGGTGAGCAGCATGCGCTTGGAGGTCACGACGAAGTAGTCGACCGACCACTCCGCCACCTTCCACACGAAGCGGATGAGCAGCAGCAGCCATGCCCACCAGACGACGACGAGTCCGCCGCCGGCGTTCTGGTCGCCGAGCCACTTGCTGAGCAGGCCGGCGATGATCAGGCCGCCGAAGACCTCGGCGACGGGGCGGAGCAGCACGGCAGGGTGACGCCGCACCATGATGACCTGGTGTTCGTGGGGGAGCAGGTAGCGGTTGACCGACGAGGGAGCGGAGTCCCCGTGAGTCACCAGCCTCATGAGAGATGCGAGACGAACTGGGCCAGCGAGTCGGCCGCGGTGTACATCGAGTCGATGGCTCCTCTGACCGTGTGCGCCGCGTCATCCGGCCGGGTGAACAGGAAGAACACCACGAAGACGATGGCGCTCCATTTCAGAACCTTCTTGCCCTGCACTTAGGCCTCCAGTTACCACTCACCCACTGCACCCGACGTATACATTACCCACGCATTACGTGGGGTAAAGCGTGTGAGCCGATTCGGTCTTCCGCTGTCGGCGGACCTCACCGGCCCGGCGCGGATCTCATCGGTCACGCCCGCTCGCGGCCAGCGCCAGCACCTGCAGGTGTTTGCGGGCGATCCGCTCCACCAGCCAGGGATGGGCGTGGCCTGTGATCTCCAGCGCGCCGTAGCGGGCCGCGTCCACGCAGCGGGTCACGGTGGCCGCCGGGTGGATCGCGGAGAACTCCTCCCGCAGTGCGGCGCTCAGGTCCGCGTAGGGGTCCGGTTCCGCGGCCGGGATGATGCCCTCGTTCACTGTTCTCCCTGTATGCGTCCGCGATCGCCGGGCCGGGCGTGCCGAAGAGATGCCGTGTCGAAACTCTCCGTACCCATGTAATCACGGAATGTAACGGAAGGTGTCGGCGACACCCTCCGTCAGGCGAGAACGGGCCCCGAGAAGCCCTCAGACCACGCCGTAGAGGCGGTCACCGGCGTCCCCCAGCCCCGGGACGATGTAGCCGTGCTCGTTGAGCCGCTCGTCCAGGGCGGCGGTGACCAGGCGGATCGGCCTGCCGCTGCCGGCGAAGGCGGCGTCCATGTAGGCGATGCCCTCCGGGGCGGCCAGCAGGCAGATCGCCGTCACGTCGTCGGCGCCGCGCTCGAAGAGGAACTCGATCGCCGCGGCCAGGGTGCCGCCGGTGGCCAGCATCGGGTCGACCACGTAGACCTGGCGGCCCGACAGGTCGTCCGGGAGCCGGGTGGCGTAGGTCTCCGCCTGGAGCGTCGACTCGTTGCGGATCATCCCGAGGAAGCCGACCTCGGCCGTCGGCAGCAGCCGGGTCATCCCGTCCAGCATGCCGAGGCCGGCGCGGAGGATCGGGACCACCAGCGGGTGCGGGTGGGCCAGGCGCACGCCCTTCGCGGGGGCGACGGGGGTGTCCACGGTGACCTCGCTGACCCGGACGTGCCGGGTCGCCTCGTACGCGAGCAGCGTGACGAGCTCGTCGGCGAGGCGCCGGAAGGTGGGCGAGTCCGTGTTCACGTCCCGTAGGACGGTCAGCTTGTGGGCCACCAGCGGGTGGTCGACGACCAGGGTCTCCATGGACGTCCACGGTAGCCGGGACGACAGGAAGGTGGATAACGGACGATGTGTGACAGGAGCTTCGGGAGGGGATTTTGATCACGATTTGGCCGGAGTGGCGTACGGCGGTGCTCCACTTCTGAAAGCATTGACATCCGTACAGGTCGGCTCGGTGGAGATGACGATGACAGACGAAGAAGTGCTCGACTTCGCCATCGTGGTCTATCGCGAGGACGACTGCTGGGAGGCGGAGATGCTTCCCGTGGCGCTCACCTCCGACCTCCACGGGCTGATCCACGCCCTGCGCCAGCAGCCGAGCCTGAGCGGCGCGATTGGCCTGGTCGCCGTGGGGGATGAGTTCTTCGTGGCGCTACGGGTGTTCGGCGAGCAGGTGGAGGTGTTCCTCTCGGACATCGCCGCGTCGCTGGACTTCCCGCTCGCGGAGCAGGTGCTGGACTACCTCGACGTCCCGGTGCCCGACGAGGACGAGCTCGACGCGATCCTGCAGGACGAGGAGACGGCGCTCCCCGCGGGGGACCTGTCCATCTTCGCCGACCTGGGGCTCGACGAGATGGAGCTCGGCATCCTCTCCGGGGACATCGACCTGCTGCCCGAGGACGTGCTGTCCAGCATCGCCGCGCGGCTCGGCTTCTCCGAGCCGTTCGAACGCGCCATCGACTCGATGTTCGGCTGAGCCCGGGAGAGATCGCCATGGCCTCCAGACCGTCCGGCAGCAGGCTCTTCTCGGCCGCCTTCGTGCGCACCGCGAACGGCTGGCGGGGGGCCGAGGTCGACCTCGGCGACGCCGAGATCGTCGACGACCTCGGCGACGCCGTCCAGGAGAGTCTCGGCCTCGACGGCGAGGAACTGGCCCTGCTCTGCGTCGAGGTGGAGGACGAGTGGTTCGCGATCGTCCGCTACCGGGGCGAGACCGATCCCCGCGCCTTCCTGTCCGACGCTCAGGCCGTGCGCACGGACGCGCTCGGCGAGCTCTTCGGCGAGCTGGCCGGGGTCGCCCCGGAGGGCGACACGCCCGAACTGGGCGTACGGCCGGCGGGTGACTTCGAGCTCCTGAGCGACCTGGGCATGAGCCCCGAAGAGCTCATCGAGCTCAGCATGGAGGAGGGCGCGCTTCCGGCGGACACGCTCTCGGTGATCGCCGAGCGGCTGGCCTTCGCGGACGAGCTCGACCGTCTGAGGTGAGGGCCACGGCGACGGCTCCGGCGGGTCCGCGGCGGTGAGGGGACCGGCGGAGGGTCCGATGGTGGCGGGTTCCGGAGGGACGGGCTACGCCCCCGCGATGCGGCTGGCCCTGGCGCAGGCCGTACGGGCGGGGGAGCGCGGAGAGGTGCCGGTCGGAGCGGTCGTGCTCGGGCCCGGCGGCGAGGTGCTGTCGCAGGCGGGCAACGATCGCGAGTCCCTGGCGGACCCGACCGCGCACGCCGAGGTGCTGGCCCTGCGGGAGGCGCGCGCGGACGGGGCGAGTGGCGGCTGAGCGGCTGCACGCTCGTGGTCACGCTCGAACCCTGCACCATGTGCGCGGGAGCCGCGGTGCTGGCGCGGGTGGACCGTGTCGTCTACGGGGCGGTGGACGCCAAGGGGGGCGCGGCGGGCTCGCTCTGGGACGTGCTCAGGGACCGCCGGCTCAACCACCGCCCGGAGGTCGTCATGGGTGTGCTGGCCGACGAGTGCGCCGGGGTGCTCACCGGGTTCTTCGCCGCGCGCAGGCCGCGCGAGCAACGGTGATTATCCGGTAAGCTGCTCGGCGGTGGTGTCGCCTAGTGGCCGAGGGCGCACGCCTCGAAAGCGTGTGATGGGGCAACTCATCCGTGGGTTCAAATCCCACCACCACCGCCACTACGAAGGGCCTCCGACCTGTGTGATCAGGTCGGAGGCCCTTCGCATTTCAAGACCACGGGGAAACGGCCCTGCCCCCGATCTTGAGAGGAGCTCCGCGCCCCTCCGGTCAGGAGGAGCGGTGCCGCCGGGGGACGGGGGGATCGAACCAGGCCTCGGGTGAGCCCGGATCGATCCGGGTCAGCATGTGGCGCGTCGTCGGGGCCACGTCCATCAGGTCGCGGTCGCCGGGAGCGGTGAAGCGGAAGGCGGCGACCTCCTCTCCGTCGGGCACCGGCTCGCCGGTGAGGATCCGGCAGGCGAACACCGTCGCCACGTACGCCACCCGGTCGCCGTTGCGGTACTCGGCGACGAACTCCGGCCCGCCGAACACCCCCAGCACGGCCGTCGGTTCGACCTCGACGCCGAGCTCCTCCTGTATCTCCCGGACGAGGCGTCCGCCGGCCCTTCACCGGGATCGACCGCTCCGCCGGGCAGCATCCACCGGCCGGTGTCGATGTCCTCCACCAGCAGGACGCGGCCCTCGTCATCGGTGATGACGGCCGTCACCGCCGGCATCAGCAGCAGATCGTGCCCCACATACCGCCGCAGCCACTTCAGGTAGGGGGAAATCGCCATGGGGCCTCCTCGTTCAACGCCCACCGGACGGGGGCCGTCACCGCGATCATGTCTCAGTCGCGGGGGCGGCGGTCCGTGAACCGGGAACGTGCGGAAGAGGCGGCGGGGCTCAGGCGTCCGGCAGGTCGAGGACGCGGGCGTGCAGGACCGGGCGCTGGTGCAGGGCCGAGCGCAGCGCCCGGTGCAGGCCGTCCTCCAGGTAGAGCTCGCCGCGCCACTGCACGACGTGCGGGAACAGGTCGCCGTAGAAGGTGGAGTCCTTGGCGAGCAGGGAGTGCAGGTCGAGCACCGCTTTCGTGGTGATCAGGGTGTCGAGCCGGACCTGCCGCGGCGGTATCTGCGCCCACTCGCGGTTGGAGAGGCCGTGCTCGGGGTAGGGCCGTCCATCGCCGACCAGCTTGAAGATCACCCCATGTAGTTTAAGAGACAATCCGGTCGTTTGCCCGCCTGTCGGGTCACGGCGCTGGTCAGAGCCTGTCCGGAGCCCGCCCGCAGCCCGCTGGAGGGCCTGCTCAGATGTCGCCGGAGAAGGTGTCGCAGCGCTTCGGGTCGCCGGTCTCGTAACCGGTGGTGAACCACTTGACCCGTTGCGCCGAGGTGCCGTGGGTGAAGCCCTCCGGGTCGACCGGCCCTGGGTGCGCTCCTGGATGCTGTCGTCCCCCACCGCGGAGGCGGCGCTCAGCGCCTCCTCGATGTCGGTCCGAGTGAACGGCTGGGCGAACAGCCCGGTCTCGTAGGCGTTCTTCGCCCAGGCGCCCGCGTAGCAGTCCGCCTGGAGCTCCACCCGGACCGCACCGCTCTCCGGCCCCTGCCGGTCGCTCTGCGAGCGGCTCAGGACCCCGGTCAGGTTCTGCACGTGGTGGCCGTACTCGTGCCCGATCACATACGCCTGGGCGAACGGCCCGCCCTTGGCGCCGAAACGGTTCTGCAGCTGGTCGAAGAAGCTCAGATCGAGATAGACCCGCCGGTCGGCGGGACAGTAGAACGGCCCGACGGAGGAGTCGGCCGCGCCGCACCCGGTGTCCACCGCGCCGGAGAAGAGCACGGTCTTGGCCTCTTCGTAGCCGTCCACGGCGGTGGGCCAGTACTCCTGGATGCTGTTGACCACGCCGATCACCCGGCACTCCTCGTTCTGGTCGGCGTCCTGGCCGGTCCTGCACTGCGCCGCGAGGTTCGAGCCCTGGTCGACCGGGGTGGGGGCCGCACCGCCGCCGGTGAGGCCGCCGAGGTCCACGCCGAACACCAGCGCGGCGATGAGCGCGATGATCCCGGCGACGCCGCCGCCCACCGCGAGCCCGCCGCCGGGGACGCGGCGGCCGCCGCTCTCGACCTGCGAGCTGTCCAGCCGGACATCGTCCTTGAAATCCATCGCCGACGTCCCTTCGATCCGTTCGGGACGCCTCGACTGCCCGAGAAACGGCAGGGGAAACGGTCGGGGAAACGGCCCTCCCGGCGCCGAGGGGCGGAACGGGGACCGGGACGGAAACGCCGGAGGGGCCGGACCGCTTGTGCGGTCCGGCCCCTCTGAGTGGCGGAGGATAGGAGATTCGAACTCCTGAGGGGTTGCCCCCAACACGATTTCCAATCGTGCGCCCTAGGCCAACTAGGCGAATCCTCCGCCGGAAAGCTTAGCGGACTTTCGGGCGTGGGGTGACCGCACGCCCGCGCGACATTCGCGGACATCCGCGATCGGGGGGGGGCGGGGCGGGTCGATCACCGGTCGATCAGGTGACCGCACGCCCGCACGACATTCGCGGACCCGAGCACTGCCGTGGGGAGCTAGACTGTGTCCGGACCCCTCGCGCGGCGTCATCCTGTGAACCTCCCCAGGGCCGGAAGGCAGCAAGGATAAGCGGGCTCTGGCGGGTGTGCGAGGGGTTCCTTCGTTGCAGGACCCCTCGCAGGCGGGAGCTCCTTGATGAGTCTGGCGCTCTACCGCAAGTACCGGCCCGGGACCTTCGCCGAGGTCAAGGGCCAGGAACACGTCACAGAGCCGCTCCGGCAGGCGCTGCGGAGCGGCCGGATCAATCACGCCTACCTGTTCAGCGGTCCCCGCGGGTGCGGCAAGACCTCCAGCGCCCGGATCCTGGCCCGCTCGCTCAACTGCGAGAAGGGGCCGACCCCCGACCCGTGCGGCGAGTGCGAGTCCTGCGTGGCGCTCGCCCCCACCGGTCCCGGCCACCTCGACGTCATCGAGATCGACGCGGCCTCGCACGGTGGCGTGGACGACGCCCGCGACCTGAGGGAGCGGGCCTTCTTCGCGCCCGTGTCGTCGCGCTTCAAGATCTACATCATCGACGAGGCGCACATGGTGACCCGGGAGGGGTTCAACGCGCTGCTCAAGCTCGTCGAGGAACCCCCGCCCCACCTCAAGTTCGTCTTCGCGACCACCGAGCCGGAGAAGGTCATCGGGACGATCAAGTCCCGGACCCACCACTACCCCTTCCGGCTGATCCCGCCCGC
The DNA here is from genome assembly GCF_977012225.1 of Planomonospora algeriensis. NCBI lineage: Bacteria > Bacillati > Actinomycetota > Actinomycetes > Streptosporangiales > Streptosporangiaceae > Planomonospora > Planomonospora algeriensis. The sequence continues at coordinate 30,516 of NZ_CDRNDK010000027.1, forward strand.
CGCGCTGCGCACGCTCATGGAGGAGATCCTCACCTCCGAGGACGTCCCGTTCGAGCCCGCCGCGCTGCCGCTGGTCGTGCGGGCGGGCGCCGGCTCGGCCCGCGACTCCCTGTCGATCCTCGACCAGCTGTTCGCCGGGTCGGACGAGGCGGGCATCACCTACGCGCGGGCGGTCTCCCTGCTGGGCTACACCGACGGGGGCCTGCTCGACGACATGGTCGCCGCGTTCGCGGCGCGGGACGGCGCTCGGGTCTTCCAGGCGGTGAACCAGGTGATCGAGGGCGGGCACGATCCCCGCCGGTTCGCCATGGACCTGCTGGAGCGCTTCCGCGACCTCGTCGTCCTGGCCAACGTGCCCGAGGCGGCCGGCAGCGGCCTGCTCGACCGCCCCGACGACGAGCTGGAGCGGCTCCGGGAGCAGGCCGCCTTGATGGGGCCCGCCGACCTGACCCGGGCGGCGGAGGTCTTCAACGCCGGGCTGGTCGAGATGCGCGGGGCGGCCTCGCCCCGGCTGCTGCTGGAGCTGATGTGCGCCAGGGTGCTGCTCCCCGGAGCCGCCCAGGACGAGGCGGCGCTGCTGGCCCGGCTGGAGCGGCTGGAGCGGGGCGCCGCGGGCTCCCCCGGGACGCACGCGTTCACCGTCCCCGGACCCGCCGCCGGGTACACGCCTCCCGCCGGAAACGTCCCGGCCGCCGGATACGCGGCCCCCGCCGCGACCGCGCCGTACACGCCGCCCACCGTCGCGCCGCAGACCGTCACGGTCCCCGCCGTCGCACCGCAGCGCGTGATCGCGCCGCAGGCCGCCGTCGCGTCCGGCCCGGTCGCGTCCGGCCCGGTCGCGTCTCCGGAGACCGGTACGGGCTCCGCCTCCCAGGGCCCGGCCCCGGCGCCCGCCGACGACTGGCCGGTCACGGTCAAGCCCGGTTCCCCCGCCGTCCCGGCCGGTCCGCAGCCCCCGCAGGAGGGGACGCCCTCCGTGCCCCCGCAGCCCTCGGCGGCCTCGGCGCCCCCCGCGGGCCCCGCCGGCTCCGAGATGGCGGCCGTGCAGCAGGCGTGGCCGCAGGTGCTCGGCGCGTTGAAGCAGCGCAGCATCGTCGTCTGGGCGAACGTCAACACCAACGCCCAGGTCGTCGGCGTCGAGGGGAAGATCCTCACTCTGGGCTTCACCCAGGTCGGCGCGATGAAGAACTTCGTCGGCGGAGGGAAGGACACGGTCGTCGCGGCGGCCCTGCAGGACGTGCTGGGCGGCACTTGGAAGGTCGAGGCCGTCGTGGGCGGTTCCGGCGGGGCCGCGCCGTTCGGCGGCAACCATCCGCCGGCCGCTCCGCCGCAGTCCCCGGCACAGCCCCCGCATCCTGCACCGCGACGTGAAGCCCAGCAACGTCCTGGTGACCGACGAGCGGGC